>NZ_BAABRU010000009.1 GCF_039545135.1 Herpetosiphon gulosus
TCAGCCGTGCGCCACTCATTCCGAAGAATGCGTTCGACTTGCATGCATTAGGCACGCCGCCAGCGTTCGTCCTGAGCCAGGATCAAACTCGCCGACAAGTGACCGTGGTCACTGCGTGTTCTCCTTGATTAATGAGCCGGAGAACGGTGGCTCTGCTTGGTAGATCCCTACCAAAGCGTGACGGTGACAAAAAACAAAAACTATGATGCATGGAATGTGCTGCGGACGCAGCACCCATCAGTTGGAAAGGTGCGATTTTGGCGATAAAAAATCCGCCGCTGCGATTGAAGCAGGAAAGCGGAGCATTTTCGTCAAATGTGTGATGTTGAGCAAACATCGTGCTGTCGGTCAACAGCCTGTGGATTCTACCACCATCGCCAGTTTTTGTCAAATTAGCGTGTGTGGGTGAGTGCAGCAGGTTGGTGTGTCGTGACTGGCGAAACCAGGCATGCGTTGACAGCTCGGGGATTCTACCGCAGATTAAGACCCTTGTCAAATCCCACGAAGCTAGCCGAAACCGCGAAGGCCACGCATTACCCAAATGACACGAATGCTTAGTATTTCAGCCACCGATTGACACAGCTGTTGATGATTATGCTGCTGTTCCTAACGTGCCTACCTCCATTCCCGCAGCCCCTCCTGATCCCTGACCTCTGAATCCTAGTCCCTACTCTTTTGCCTTTATAATTGGGTTACTACGGCGATTGAGAAATTTTGAAGGAGAGTAATGATCAATGAAACAGCGATTAAGCAAAGCGCTTTGGGGAATAGCATTGCTGTTTGGCATGCTCACAGGTTGTACATCTAACCAAATAGTGCTACCAAGCACAACTCCAACAAGCCAACCAACCGCACGAATATACCCAACTGCTTGGCCAACGACAACACCCTTTGTCAGTCAAGCACTGCCAACAGTAACAGCAACACCGATTCCTAGCGATTGGCCTTTGCCACCAATCCGATCTCAGTAACTGCGTATATCGATTTGTTGACCGATTTTGTCAATGCCCAGCCAACTAATTATGAGCATTTGGGTGAGGTATTGGAGCTATGGACAACCTCCAGCAACCAAACCATCATTCAGCAGCCTGAGGGCGAATATTATCGCAAATTTGATTTTAATCGTGATGGGCAAGCTGAAATTCTCATCACGTTACCGACAAATCATCCAGCCATCTTGATCCTACTAACACCTGATAGTAATGGGATGTATCAGCCAATGTGGAAACTCGTAAGTGATTACCCCAACGACTATCGGATTTGGCTAGTGCGCGATCTTACCGCTGATGGCAATGTCGAAATTGTGATGAGTGCCGTGGCTTGCGGCGCTCATACCTGCTCTCAGACTATCAACATTTTACAATGGCAAGCAACAACGCTTAACTCTATTTTGGAGCTGAACGCAGCCAATCCAACAGTGCTCTGGAGCGACCTAACCGCTGATGGCACAATCGAATTGATTGTGGATCGGGGCAAAATTGGTTCAGATGGCGCGGGCATGCAACGCAAACAAACCGAGATTTATCAATGGGATGGATCGCGCTATACCCTTAATTCAATCACACCTGATTCCAGTTGTTTCGCAACACCCATATTGGCAATTGATTGATGGTTTTACTGCGCTAGCCGATGACAAGCCTGATTTGGCTCGGCAATTATTCAGTTCGGCGATTAATGCCCAGCCACCGCTCCCCGCCATTGGCATCGAGGGCAGCAATCTGCAATTAACTATTACAATCGCCCGCTTTCAAGCAATGTATACAGCCTTAGTAGCTGGCGATACGGCAACTGCCGAAATGCTGTATGACCAAGCGCAACAAAACGATGGTGATTATCGCCAGTGGACAGCAGCATTAATGCCAATGTATCAACAAACTAATGATCTAGCAGCAGCCTGTTTGGCAGCCCAAGAGAGTGTCAAAGAGGATCAGTATCTGATTGGATTTAGTTATCAACACCGCGCTTTGCCAATTCGCTCATTACTTTGCGGGCAACTGCCCTAAATCTATTATGAAAGGGCACGCATGTTTCAAACGTTTCTTAGCGCTGATCTCACCGATCAATATTACATACTTCAGGCTTGCATTGATTTTGAGCCCAGTTTGATCGTCAGTCAAACCCATACTGTACTAAAAACCCTGCTAGCAATTCTTGACCGTCCTTACGCTGCCGCTCCGGAGTTGGGATTAGTTGGCATTGATTGCGTTAGGCTGACGCACAAGAACTTAACCATTAAGCTTTGTTTTAACTATGTTGACTATGATGAATATCAACATCATCAACGGGTTAATTTTGTATTTCATCTTTTGGCAATTATCGATCAGCAGTTCCCACTCGATCAGAATCAGTTTTATAGCATACTTAAGTTTTGGCTCGATGCCTATCAAACTGAATACCTTGATGATTAAAAGTTGGGCTACCCTCAATCCAAGAAAAAAGGGCAGCCCAATCAAGCATTTCAACTCAATCCACGATTAATCGTGTTCTCGCAATGGGAAGACCGCTCGCAGCCGCGTATCGCTCAGATACAAACCACCCCACAGCATGCCACCAAGAATCAGCGGAAACACCAGCGAAAAGAGCGGGTCGCCCACGCGCACATGACTGGCGATAGCCCCACCAAAATAACCCGTCAGTAGCACTGTTCCCAAAATTGCCGTGCGCGGAATAATCGCCAAAACTGTACAAACCAGCAACAAAATCCCTAAGCTCAAAGCAATTCCATCGGGGTAGCCCAGCGCCGCAAACGATTTAGCCACAGGCGCAGGATTAAACAGCTTGAAACTGCCATCAAACAGCAGAAACGCCGCTGCCAAACCCCGCAAAATCCGGCTTGCCCACACGATTGGCTTTGATGGAGCGCTCATCACAGTTGCCATCAATCTCATCCTTTCGCTAATGCATGGTTTGATCAACCCTAAATTTAGGCCTTGATTGCTGCTGCCTCAAGTAGCTCCAAGGCAATGCTTTCCAGCATATCGAGCGCCGTTTGCATACCCGATTCCATGCCCGAATTGACATGGCCATCGCGATGCTCTTGACAGCTATGTTGCACCAGCAAGGTTAAACTTGAACCACCATCACGTTCGCTAAAGGTTATTGTATTAAGTGCTTCACCATCGGGCATGGCTTCGTAGACTTCGGTACAAACAATCAACTCATTAGCAGTGAGCTGCTGATAAACCCCATGAAACGCCACCTCAAAACCCGTTTCCGTCACAGTTACCCAACGCCACATTCCACCAACCTGTAGATCAATATCGGCAATTGTGACTGTGCCATGACCCGCCGACCACCAACGTTTGACCAACTCAGGAGTCGTCCAAGCGCGATACACCAACTCTTTAGGCACATTAAAATCACGATTAATTTGAATTTGGGTGTCGATTGGGAGCGTTACGACTGCCGAATGCTTATTTACCAAGGTTGCCATGGTTAATCCTCCTCATGATTCAGTTCTTCGAGCAATTCATCCAAAGCATCAAACCGCTCATTCCACATTTGTTCATAGCGGCGAATCCAGTCGTGAATTGGTTTGAGGGCGCGACCATTCAATCGGTAGTAGCGTTGCCGACCATCATCACGCACCAATACCAACCCAACTTCACGCAATACATGAAGTCGTTTGGAAACCTGCGGCTGAGCCAGCCCAAGCTGCTCCACCAGCTCATTAACTGATAATTCGCCATGAACTAAGAGATCAAGAATTTGCCGCCGACCAGGTTCTGCGATCGCATTGAAAACATCGGTTGTTGTTGCTGCACGTGCCATAGAGTTATTATATACCAATATGGGAATATATCAAGAACGAATTTGCTATTTTTGGCGACCAATATCGATCAAGGGGTCAGGATTCAGGGATAAGGGGCGAGTTTTAACCACAAAGAAGCGCTGAGCGATTGAAATATCATCCGATGTTCCCAATCGCCCAACGCTGATAACTCATTGACGCTATACATTCGACTCTAATTTTTACTTGCATCCCCCATAATTCATCTTTTATCCTTTTACTTTACTCAGCTACGGCTGTTTGCCATTCGATTTTGAGTTTTTCGCGGAAGGCAAATTGCTCAAAGTGTTCATCCATAATATGTTGGATCGTTGCGACAGCCTCGCTGGTTGCCGCCTCAATCACAAAAATCAAGCGTTCAGCTTCGGCTTGCATAGCACATGTGCCCATTGCAAAATAGGCCATGCCTTGTTGATCGTCATATTCAACCTTGATTTTGTGAGCATAGTGCTTACACAATTTTTTGATATAGCTCGAACCAAGCGCGGTCGGAATAGTTGCCTGTGATTGCATGGAATGCTCCTTATGTATTAGTTAATTGATCCACGAAGGACACGAAGGACACGAAGCCATACGAGGGGTCAGGATTCAGGGTCTAGGGGTCAGAGTTGAATTATCTCGCCCAAGGATCAATATCTGATCCCTAATCGCTGGCCCCTGACCTCATAAATTCGCTCTGCGCCGCTGCGTTAAAACCTAATCCCTCATCCCTGAATCCTGAGTCCTACTCTCACTTCTGACTTTTCTGTACCCCAACAATAATCGGTGTGCCACTAATGGGATCAGGGATTAACCGACAATGGACACCATAGAGTTGATGAATTAATTCGGGGGTAACCACGACGTTTGGCGCACCGGCAGCGATGATCGAGCCAGCACACATGGCAATCAGATGATCGGCGTAGCGACAAGCACTGGCCAAATCATGCACCACCATTACCACTGTTTTGCCCTCAGCCGCCAATTGGCGAATCAGCTCAAACACCTCAATTTGATGCCCAAGATCAAGCGCGGCGGTCGGCTCATCGAGCAACAACAATGGGGTTGATTGGGCTAGTGCCATGGCGATCCAAGCGCGTTGGCGTTGGCCGCCTGAAAGCGTCGTCAGCGGTCGATCAGCCATCGCCATCAAGTCGGCAGTAGCAATTGCCGTCACCACCGCCTGTTGGTCTTCTTTTGACCACTGACGCAACAGGCCAGTATGCGGATGGCGGCCAAAACGCACCAAATCGGCCACGGTCATGCCGTCAGGAGCAACGCCATCTTGGGGTAACAAAGCCAAGGCTTGGGCCATCTCACGCGGCGAAAGACGCGCAATATCCTGCCCATCGAGCAAAATTTGGCCTTGCTTGGCCGGATGCAATTTAGCCAAACCCGCCAGCAAAGTTGATTTACCACAGCCGTTTGGGCCGATAATCGCCGTAACCTGGCCATGAGGAATTGAGGCATTCAGCTGATCAATAATTGTGGTACGTTGGTAGCCCAAGACCAAATTTTGGGTCTGCAACGCCGCTGGGGGAGAAACGCTCATAATTGTTTGCCTCTAGGGGTTCGCAACAGGAACCATAATAAGTAAGGACCGCCAACTAAGGCTGTCACGATGCCGACCGGAATTTCAGTTGGGCTGAATACGGTGCGCCCAAGCAAATCGGCCAACATGGTAAAGCATGCGCCAGCCAAGGCCGAAGGCACAATTGGCACGGTGCGCGGGCCAGCCAAGCGCCGACCCAACTCGGGTGCTGCCAAGCCAATCATGCCAACCGGACCAGCGACGGCAACCGCAAGCCCTGTCAAACTTCCCGCCAACAAAATCGTGAAGAAGCGCAACCGAGTAACCCGCACCCCCAAGCTTTGGGCAACTGCATCAGGCAACCGCACTAAATTTAGGCGTTTGCCAACAATCGAAGCGAGCGGTAACAAGACCACCACGCCCCAGGCCAGCAAGCTTACGGTAATTCCTGAACGATCATTCAAGCTCCCAATTGTCCAAGGAAAAGCATCGTTGGCAGCATCGATTGGGGCACGCGCTAGCATCAAATTGGTGGCAGCTCCACAAATTGCGCCCAAGCCCAGCCCAGTGATTAAGAAACGATAGCCGCGGGTGCCAGCTCCACCACTCAAGGCAAAGGTTAAGGAAAGCATGGTAATTGCGCCGATTAAGGCCATACCTGAAGGCACGAGAGTTGTGCTAACCCCCACAACCGAAGCAACCGCAAAGGCCGTCGCAGCATTATCGATCCCAATCGTATCGGGGTTGGCCAACCGATTGCGACTGAGCGTTTGTAATAAACAGCCAGCCATGCCTAAAGCAGCCCCAGCCATGCCCCCAGCCAAAACCCGTGTCAGCCGTAAATCGCGCACAATAAAGATATTTTTAGTCTCGCCTTGATTAAACAAGGCTGCCAAGGCATCAAGTGGGGCGATTTTGACCGTGCCACTGCCAAGGCTCAAACCAACCAAGACCACGGTCGCAATCAGCAAGAGCAAACTTGCCAACCAGGCCCGTCGATCCAACAGCAGGCTCAAACGGCCAAAGCGCAACAACCACAAGCCAGTTGGTTGGCCGGTAAATGACGAAGGTAGGTTTAGCTCGTGAGCAGCACTCGTGGTTGGGTTCAGCGAAAGTCGATCCATGCCATTCTCCTAGAGCGCTGGTAAGCGTTGGCTGCGCACAATCAACACCAAAATCGGCGCACCAATTAATGCTGAAATTACACCTAGCGGGGTTTCGGTTGGCCGCGCAACAATCCGCGAAAGTACATCAGCCAACAGCACAAAACTCGGGCCAAGCAGCACCGCCAATATTAAAGCTCGCCGAATATCAGGCCCAACCATCGCGCGGGCCGCAATCGGCACCACCAGCCCAACAAAGCCAATCGGCCCAGCCATCGCCGTGGCTGAACCAACCAGTAAGGCGACACTGATCATCACGCCAGTGCGAACCAATTTGGGGCGTTGACCAAGGCCACTAGCAACTTTTTCGCCCAGTGCCAAGGCCGCCAATGGCCGAGCAAGCAGCAAGGCAACCGCCAAACCCACCAATAAAACGGGAAGTGCTGGGGTAATGCTGCTCAAATTACGCCCAGCAATTGCGCCAATCGTCCAAAAGCGCACTTCGTCGGCGGTGCGTTGATCGGTCAGCAGAATCACTGAGGAAACCGCAGCGAGCATGCTGCTCAAGGCTGCGCCCGCCAGCACCAAGCGAATTGGATCATCGCCGAGGCCACTCATGCGGGCAACCCCGAGCGCGATGGTACAGCCAACCAACGCCCCAAAAATGGCAACGCCAACTTGTAAATTATTCAGGCTGGCTCCGAGGGCAATCGATACGACTACTGCAGTCGCCGAGCCTGCACTTACCCCCAACAAGCCTGGTTCAGCCAAGGGATTACGGGCAGCAGCCTGCAATAATGCACCAGCCGAGCCAAGTGCCACGCCGACCAACATGCCGATAATCGTGCGTGGTACGCGCAAATCGAGCACCGTCAAACGGGCTTGATCATCGCCAGCGCCTTGGAGCACGGCAAATACTTGGGCCAAGCCAATTGCATTATCCGAGCCAACTCCAAGGCTCAATAAAACAACAATGGCCAGCAAGCCAAAGGCTGCCAGCACTCCAATCAGCATGCGTCGCGAGAGCAAAGTCGTAGCCATAATCATTTCCCAAGAATGTTTTAATTGGGGGCAGTTCAAGGGTAGGTTTTAACGCCCCTCACCCCAACCCCTCTCCCACTGCGGCGGGCGAGGGGCTTTTGGTTTATCCCCCTAGCCTCGCATGCGGGAGAGGGGGACAGGGGGTGAGGGCATACAATGGACTTCGCAGTTCCCTAACCCCCGATCCCTAGCCCTTGATCCCTCGATTATTGTGCAGCAGGAACGCCAGCGACAATATCGCTCAAGATGGCATCGGCGGCCAATGGACCAAATGCGCTGCTCCAAAGTTGAGCGCTAACGGCCACAACTTGCTTGGATTTTTCAGCTTTCAATTGGCCAAATGCAGCTTGTTCGCGAGCGCTTGCCAAAGCGCCATCGCCTTCAGCATTGAACGTGGCCACAAACAACCAATCGGTATCAACGGTTGCCAATTGTTCCAAGCTCAAAACATCGGTGTGTGGTGCATCAGTGCCCAAATCGATCGCCACTTGAGGCAAGTCCAAGCCCAATTCTTCGATCAAGACAACCGCTGGCAACAAACGACCCATCACCAATGGGCCTTGAGGCATCCAACGGATAACTGCGCCAGTTGTGCCTTCTTTGATTGCCAATTTGGTTTTGGCATCAGCAACTTTAGCATCGAACTCTTTCAACCATGCTTCGAGTTCGCTGGTTTTGCCCAAAGCTGCGGCATATTCGCCAGCGGCATCTTTCCAAGCGCCAATACCGTTGGTTGGCACGATGGTTGGAGCAATCGCGCTCAATTTTTTGTAGGTTTCTTCGTCGATCCGGTTGTGGGTCAAAATCAAGTCGGGGGTTGCCGCAATCACTGCTTCGAAATTGATTTCGCCAGGGTTACCGACAATCGCAATTCCAGGCACTTTATCGGCGATGTAGGGAGCAACGCCTTCGCTCAAGCGTGAGCTAATGCCACCAACTGGGATAATACCCAAGGCCACAGCCGTATCCAACGCACCTTCATCAAGCGTCACCAACCGAGCAGGAGTTGCTGGCACTTCGACCGTGCCATAGCGGGTTTCAATGCTACGCGTGCCGCTAGCACTGGTTTCTGTAGTTGCTTCGGCGGTTGGCGCTTCAGCGGTTGGCGCTTCAGTTGCGGCTGGCACTTCAGTTTGCGCTGGCACTTCGCTTCCCGCAGGAGGAATGGTTGCTGCTGAAGCCTCGGTGGCCGCAGGTGCAGTGGTGGCAGTTGAAGCCGTGGTCGAGCCACAAGCAGCCAAAGTCACAAGAGCAAGTAGGGCCAATAATGAACGAAAACGGATTGAAAGGGATGTCATTGGTGAAAATCCTTTGTATGCTAAAAACTTAGCGAATACCAATACTAGTCTGGCGTAAATCGGGCGCGGGCAATAAACCCGTTCGAATACACCGCTCAAGATAGCCAAAGAAGCGCTCGCGATCGATCACAGGCACGGCAATGCCATGCGCTGCCAGCGTTTGCAGCAAGCGTTTGTTTTCAATCGTACCAATTGCGTTGGGCAGTTCCCCGCCATCAGCCTGCCGCTCGAAGAAGGTCAGCGTTGCCTGACTCATCGCATCGTCGGCGTTGCGCAACGCTTGATACCATTGCTCAACTCTGCACAATTGCACGGCATAGCCATACTCGCCAACCCAGCCCAAAAGTTGAGCAAAACTGATTGGCTTGCTGGGTGCAAGATTATAAACTCTCACCCCGCGATGGTTACGGCTAAATTGCACGATTGTCTGTGCAGCAAAATCAACTGGATTCCAGATTTCCTCGACAGGCAGGCTAGGCAGCAAGCCACGCGGCACACCTGCTTGGACAATCCGCCAGAATAAATCATCTTGATTGACAAAATTGCTTTGAATTGGGCCAACCACCCGCCCCAAACGATAGACGGCAACGGGTAAACCACGGGTGGCCGCTTGTTCGAGCAAGCGTTCGGCGACCCATTTGCTTTGGCTGTAGCCATCGCGAAGGCCAGCATGCGCTGCCACAAAATCTTCGGGCACGCGGTGCATTACGCTTTGCGGTGGCGAAACTGCCAAGGTTGAAACGTAATGCACTGGGGTGCAACGCACTGCTGCCAAACGTAGCATTTCGCGGGTGGCGTTGACGTTGACCACCCGCAAGCTGCTATATTCGCGTACCACGCTGACCATCGCAGCATTGTGATAAATCAAATCGCAGCGTTCGATCAAGCTTTGCCATTGCTGATCGTCAAGCCCAAATTGGGACTGAGCTAAATCGCCCTGCCAGGCATCAACCCGCTCGGCAAGCTGCTCGGTCGCTAATTCGTAGTGGTGCAAACTTGCTTGCAAACGCTCAAATGCTGCCACATCCGATCCAGCCCGCACCAAACAAATAACGTTGACCGTGGTTGTATTAAGCAATTCGGCCAACAGATGCGCCCCGACAAAGCCAGTTGCCCCAGTCAACAACACCGTTTGGATTGGTCGTGGCTGGGCATTCAGTTGCTTAGGAACAATCTGCTCGGACAAATTGGCATCGCTCACAAATTGCAGCGCGGCCTCGATTGCCTGCTCAAATTCAGGGTCAAGCGCCTGGCTCAGGCTTGCAATCGTGGGATAGCGGAAGATCAAGGCAGCAGTTACTTCGCGGCCCAAGGCCATACCCAAACGATTAGCAACCTGAATGGTTTGCAGCGATTGACCGCCCAAAGCAAAGAAATCGGCTTCGTCGTTGAATTCGGTTTGGCCCAGTACTTCGGCCCAAACTTGGCGAATTAATGCTGGTATATCGTTGGCTGCGGTATTCACCACAACTGGCGCTGGTGCTAAGGCCGCCACCGCTTTGCGATCGATCTTGCCTGCACTACTGCGCGGCAAGCGTTCAACAATCGTGATCGCTGCCGGAATTACCGCTGCTGGCAAATGTTGGCTAGCGTGATTACGCAATTCAGCCACGCTCAAACTGGCATCGCTGACAACAACCGCTGCAAACAAGCGCTTGCTAGCATTGCCAAGCTGCTGGCCAATTACCGCTACTTCGCGTACCGCCGTATGCCGCAAAAAGACCGATTCAATTTCGGCGGGCGTAACGCGCTGGCCGCTAATTTTGAATTCGTCGTCGCTGCGGCCCACAAACTGTAACTGCCCCTCAAGCAAGTGCACCCGATCGCCTGTGCGATAGGCGCGGGGAGCATGCGGCAATTGGCTGAGTTGGCTAAAATTCAGCGCATCCAAATCGGGACGTTGATAATAACCCATTGCCAAACCATTGCCCAGCAAATACAAATCGCCAACATCGCCTGCAAAAATCGGTTGCTGGTCGCTACCCAAAATAGCTGCTTGTACGCCAGCCAATGGTCGGCCAATCGTAATTAGTTGGTTGGGGTCGCTCAATTCGGCCACGGTTGCCACCACAGTCGCCTCGGTTGGGCCATAGGTGTTAAACAAACGCACATTCGGCGCAACCGCGTTTAACCAGCCTTGAACCCGCTCTGGCAGAGCCGCCTCGCCACCGATGATCACCACCCGCAAGCATTCGGGCAACTGCACCGCGCCTTGGGCCACACTATCGGCCAATTCATGCCAAAAGGCGGTGGGCAAATCGAGCACACTAATCGCATGCGTTTGGCAGGCGGACACAAAGCGCTGTAATGATTCGAGCATGGCATCGTTGCGCAGCACCAAGGTCGCACCTTGGCAGAGCGTCACGAAAATCTCTTCAACGCTGGCATCAAAAGCGAATGGCGCAAATTGCAGCACCCGATCAGCCTCAGTTATTGCGTAACGCTCAGCCGCTGACTGTACAAAACCCGCCAAGGCTTGATGGCTAATCACCACGCCTTTTGGCTCGCCAGTTGAACCAGAGGTATACATGATGTAGGCAGGTTGGGCCAAATCGACCCGTGCCTCGAACCATGCATTCGATTTACCAAGCTGCTCGACCAACAGCAAATTAGGCAGATCAAGGGCTTGTTGGGCCAAAACCAAGGCTGGTTGGGCTTGAGCCACAACACTCGCCAAGCGGCTTTGTGGCCATTGTGGGTCGAGTGGCAGATAGGCCGCCCCACAACAGAGCGTCGCCAAGATCGCGACAATCGCCTCACGGCTACGCGGTAAGGCCACCCCAACCACGCTGCCAGCAGTTACCCCGCGCTGCACCAATTGGCCAGCCCACGCATGGACGTGGCTCGCCAACTCGGCATAGCTCAGTTGCTCAGTGTCGGTAACCAAAGCCAAGGCATGCGGTTGCTCCTTAGCATTATCTAAAATTTGCTCGATCACGCTGGTGAGTGGCAAGCGCAACTCGCCACCATCAAGCACAAGCGGCGCTGGCAAAACCTGTTGCTCAGCCACAGGTATGCTTGGATTTGCCAGCCATCCATTTAATAGGTGTTGAATCGCTGCAAAATGATATTCAAGCGCTGCTTGGCCATAGCAAGCCGGATTGGCCTCAAGCGTCAGATAGAGTTGGTTGCCACGCAAAATCACGTTGAAAGCCAAATCTTCGACTGGGCCAGCGGTAAGCGTTGTGCTTTGGGCTTGGCAATCGCCGAAATTCAATGGATGATCGAAGGGCATAATGTTGACGACCGGCCCAAATAAGCGTCGTCCAGCGCCAACAAAGCCCAAATCGCGGCGCAACTGTTCGTAGCGATAGCGGCCATGCTTGCGGAAGGCATTGCGTTCGGCGGCTACCACAGCAGTTAATTGCGCTAAATCGTGATCAGCGGAAACCTTGAGGCATAGCGGCACAATATTCATGGCCATACACGGCACACGCAACGCCACCGAACCCAAGCGGCTCATCAAGGGCATGCCCAAGACTACGCTCTGGCTGTTGTTCCAGCGAGCCAAGTAAGCTGCCACCACCGCCATCAAAACATCAGGCCATGTACTACGAGTAGGCTTGGCAATCGCGGTTAATTGCTCGATCAAATCACTCGCTAACGCCGTGCTCAAACGAATGCTCCGTGGCTGCGATAAGCCAGTTTGCTCGGTCAGGCTGACGACTTGTGGGTTAGCAGCAAAGCGATTGAGCCAAAACTCGCGATCCAGCGTGGCTTGAATCGAGGCTTGATACGCTTGATCTTCGGCAATCACTGGAGCTAAATCGCCAAAGCTTGGGCTTGGCGTGGCTTTGATTTGTAAGGCTGAGTAAATTTCGGCGACCCGCTTGGTGAGCAAGGCAAAACTATAGCCATCTAAGGCGATATGATGCGCCCGCAAATACCACCACACCTGATCGTCGGCAATTTGCAAAATGGCTGTGTTGAACAACGGGCCAGTCGCCAGATCAATCACATTGCCCAAATCGTGCTGCATCCAAGCCAAAGCACGAGCTTCAGCATCAGGCAAATCGCGTAAATCATGCACGGTCGGGTTGATTGGCTGTGGCTCAACCAACGCATACGGCTGATCATGCTCAAGCCCAAAGCGCAAATGCAGGGTTGCGGCTTCAGCAAAGGCCTGCTCAATCGCAGCGGTCAAGTTAGCAAGCTCAACCACACCGCGCAAGGTCACATATTCGGCTGTGTTATACAGCGGACTACTCGGATCGAGCTGTTGACCCAGCCAAATGCCATGTTGTGCCGCCGATAGCGCCAGCTTAGCCATGAGCTTGCTCCAGGAGTGGCGTGGCAAAGCGACGTTGCCACCATTCGGCCAAGGTTGGGGTTTCGGCCAATTCGGCAAAGCCAACCTCGCAGCCTGCTGCCCGCCAGCGCTCGGCCAAGGTCATCAAGCGCACTGAATCCAAGCCCCAATCGAGCAAGTTATCATCAGCACCGATGCTTTCAACATCATCGAGCAAATCGTGCAACTCGCTGCGTAATTGGTTGTAGCCCAATTCGCGGACCAATTGCTCGGTCGTAGTGACCACAGCGCAACGGCCAGCGGCATAGTGCAAGGCCATGCGATGCTCGTCAAGCGTGAAATCGGCGACAGCATCGGCCACAAAGAATGGCTGAATATCTTGCATAAAGGCATCGCAAGCGGTCAACAAACAGCCAAGATGGGCATAAACCCCACAGACAATTAGTTGATCGCGGCCTGCTTCACGCAACAATTCGCGCAACGGCGTGCGTTGAAATGCGCTATAGCGCCATTTGGTAATTACTTGATCGCCAGCCCTCGGCGCAAGCGGCGCGACAATCTCCGGTGGCGTGCCAGTGCTCAAGCCTTTACCCCAAAATGTGCTCAACAAACCCCGATCTTCGGGCGCTTGGTCGCCTGGTTGGGCCGAATAAAACACCGGAATGCCCAAGGCATGAGCGTGATCACGCAAGCTGGCAATCGAACGCAACACGCTGCTAATTGGCTCTTCGCCAGCAGGAAAAGCATCGATAAAATAATTTTGCAAATCGTGAATTAACAAGGCTACGCGCTGTGGCTCAGCCGCCCAAGTGGCGCGGTTGGTTGGTAATTCAGTTGGAATTGCATAAGCCGCAATTGATGGTAACGCCATAATTTATCCTTCTAGGCTGGCACACGACCAGCACTTAATTGCTCACGTAACAGCCGTTTGTTGATCTTGCCAACCCCAGTTTTGGGCAAACTCGCGACGATTTCGACCCGATCTGGCAATTTGTATTCGGCAAGCCCACGGCTGCGCAAAAATTGCACCACCTCGCGGCGGTTGATATTCACGCCGTTGCTGACAATCACCGCACAAGTACGTTCGCCTAAAAATCGATCAGGCAAACCCACCAGTGCCACATCGTGAATCGCTGGGTGATTGAGCAGATGTTGCTCGATTTCTTCGGCGGCGACTTTTTCGCCACCACGATTGATTTGATCTTTGGCGCGGCCTTCGACTGAAACATAGCCAGCGGCGTTCAGTCGTGCCAGATCGCCAGTACGATAAAAACCGTCGCTGGTAAAAGCCCGTTGATTATGTTCCGCAGCGCGATAATAGCCGCGAATCGTGTAGGGGCCCCGGGTAATTAGGTGGCCAAGCTCACCCAGTGGCAAATCTTTATCTTCATCATCAACAATTCGCACTTCATCCAAAGGCGAAATTGGGCGGCCTTGGGTGGTGCAAATCAACTCAGCCGGATCATCAAGCCGCGTGTAATTAACCAAACCCTCAGCCATGCCATAGACTTGTTGCAATTGGCAGCCAAGCTCAGGCTGTACACGGTGGGCGGTATCGGCACCAAAGGACGCACCACCGACCAAAATCTGCTTGAGGCTGGTTAACTCGGCCTTACGATTAGCCGCAGCATCGAGCCACAGCAAGGCTAGCGGCGGCACCATTCCGGTGATCGTCACGCCTTCGCGGGCAATCAAGGGAAAAGCCACATCAGGGCTTGGTTGCGGCGCAAGCACCACTGTGCCGCCCGCCGCCAAGGTTCCCAAGGTTCCAGGCGAACTCATCGGGAAGTTGTGAGCCATTGGCAGCACGCACAAATAGACACTACTAGCATCCAGCTCACAGATTTCAGCGCTGGCTCGCACTGAGTACAAATAATCGTCGTGGGTACGGGCAATCAATTTGGGCACACCAGTGCTGCCGCCCGAAAGCTGAAACAACGCCACCTCGGCAGGATCAAGCGTGGGAAATTCGCTTGGCTCGGCATCAATCTCAGCCAAAGCAGTGAATGGTCCAGCCTCACCCACCACCAACACATGTTCAAGCGTTGGCGCGACCACTTTGATCTCAGCCGCCAAGCTGCGATAATCGAAACTACCAACGTTATCGGCAATCACATAAGCTACCGCCTCGCTGTGCTGGCAAAAATAGCCAATTTCAGCCAAGCGATGGGCTGGCAGAGCCATCAACGGAATCGCGCCAACCCGAAAGAGCGCAAAACAAACCACAAACCATTCGGCACAATTGGGCAATTGCACAACGACGCGCTGTTTTGGTTGGATGCCGAGCTGTTGCAAACCCGCCGCCAAGCGATCAACCCGTTGATCAAGCTCGCGATAGCTCCAACGGCGTTCGCCACACACCACAGCGGTGGCTTCGCCCGAGCGCTGCGCCCACTCGCGCAGCGCTTCGCCAAAGGTCTGATCAACCCAATAGCCAGTCTTGCGATAGCGTTCGGCAAACTCGGCGGGCCAAGCGGTTGTGCCCTCAAGGCCAAGCGTCAGCTCAGCCATTAGGCCACCTCGCCTTCGCTATCGATACCCATCGCCAGTAACATCGTGCGAAATTTTGCCCCAGTTTCGGCCAATTCAGCTTCAGGAGTCGAACCAAGCACCACTCCAGCGCCAGCAAACAAGCGCAACGATTGATCAACAACTTCGGCACAGCGAATCGTCACAATCCATTCGCCATCGCCTTGGGCGTTGCACCAACCAACCATGCCCGTGAAAAAGCCCCGATCAAACGGTTCGATTTCACGGATGGCGGCGCGGGCGGCCTCGGTAGGCGTGCCACACACTGCTGGAGTTGGGTGCAACGCCAATGCCAGACCTAAAGACGAAGGCGCATCAGCGTTTAATTCGCCAATCAAGGTTGTCGAGAGATGCCACATTGTCGCTGTGGAAATGACGGTTGGCGATGGAACTTCGAGGTTCGTACAGAATGGCGCTAAAGCTGCTGCTACCGCATCAACCACAACCTTATGTTCGTGTAAATCTTTGGGTGATACAAGCAAACCTGCTGCCCGCCGTGCATCTTCCTCGGGGTCGGCACTGCGGGGAATCGAGCCAGCTAAGGGATTGGCGATCACTTGATTGCCATTGCGGGCCAGTAACAACTCAGGGCTAGCCCCAACCAACGCACGGCGGGTTGGCAATGGCACAGCAAAGGTGTAGCCAGTTTTGTTATTACGCGCCAAATTCGCCAAAATCAAATTCACATCAAGTGGTGCTTCGGCGGTCAATTGCAACGAGCGTGAGAGCACAACTTTTTGCAAATCGCCAGCCTGCATTTTGGCCAAGGCTTGCGCCACGCCCTGTTTGTAGTGCTCGGGCGCAGGCATTGGCTCGATGTTGCAATGGGGCAAACGTTGGTTATGCCAGTAGGGTTGCGCCTCGGCGTGCAACGGGCCAGCCCAAGCCACACGTGAAGGCAAAGCCAAATAAGCCGCAGCATCGGGAGCAAAAGGTAATGCCCCAACCACCACTGGATTAACCTCGCCACCACGTTCAGCCCGTTGCAAGGCCTCGTTAACTCGTTGCTCAAGCTCAGGCAAAGCGGTTTGGCTAATCAAATCAACATAGCTCAGTTGAGCCAGCAAGGTATGATTGGGCGATGCAAAGAAAAAGGCCGATTCTGCTTGATAGTTGTCTAGCAATTGCCACGCCGATTCGCGTAGCCGTTCTTGTTCAAAACTGCTCATGATCGTCATCCTTAATTGCGTGCTACACAGCGTTGGCTTAATTCAGACCCACTTCCCGCGCGACTGGCTGGGCGTATTGTTGATTGATTTTTTCCATCAAATCAGCAAAGTGTTCGTGGTTCAACGATTGGGGGCCATCCGAGCTAGCATGGTCAGGATCATGATGAACTTCGATCATCAAGCCATCGCCGCCAACCGCCAAGCCTGCCAAAGCCAACGGCGCAACCAAGTACCATTTGCCAGTGCCATGGCTAGGATCAACAATCACTGGCAGATGGCTGCGATGTTTGGCCATCGCCACAGCATTCAAATCGAGGGTGTTGCGGGTAGCATTTTCAAAAGTACGAATGCCGCGCTCGCATAAAATCACGTTGCGATTGCCGGTAGCCAGCACATATTCGGCGGCCAGTAGCCATTCTTCAATCGTGCCAGCCGGGCCACGTTTGACCATGACAGGGCGGCCAGTGCGACCAGCGGCTTCGAGCAAAGCAAAATTTTGCATATTGCGTGCGCCAATTTGAATCACGTCAGTGTATTCGGCCACCAAATCGACATCGGCGGTGTTGAGCGCTTCGGTAATAATTGGCAAGCCTGTTTCGGCACGAGCTTTGGCCAAAATTTTTAAGCCTGCTTCGCCCAAGCCACGGAAGGCATAGGGTGAGGTGCGGGGTTTGAAAGCCCCGCCGCGCAGCATATGTGCTCCGGCTTCGGCCACAGCGTAGGCCGTGTTGAGCAATTGGCTTTCTGATTCAACTGAACATGGGCCAGCCATTACGACTGGTTGGCCGCCGCCAATCTTGACCGAGCCAAGATCCACAATCGTGGTTTGGTAGGCATCGGTGCGAGCAGCAAGTCGATACGGCGCGGGCTTGGTCGATGCGTTTGCATTGCTCATGAGCGAGAGATCCTTGTATCTAAGCACCAAGCGTTGCGCCGCCATCAATGCGCAAATCGTGCATGGTGATGTGGCGAGCACGCTCGGAGAGTAAAAAAACAACAGCGTTGGCAATATCGGCAGGCTTGGCAATTCGCCCCAACGGAATCCCCAAGCGAAATGTCTCCAATGAGCCAGCAATCACCCGTTGCGGGCCAGTTTCGTCGTGCCACAACATGCGTTGCATGGCGGTGTCGGTCGAGCCAGGTGAAACGACATTACAGCGAATCTTATGTTGGGCTAATTCAAGGCCCAAGCACATGGTCAAGGCAGTCGCAGCAGCTTTCGAGGCAGCATAGGCCGCCATCTGCATGCGCGGAACGCCAGCGGCATTCGAGCCAACCGTCACGATGCTACCAGCTTGGCGTGGAACCATGCGCCGAGCAACCGCCCGCGTGAGGTTGAACACGCCCGTGGCATTCACATCGAGACTAGTCGCCCAATCTTCATCGCTTAATTCGACTACAGGAGCCATGCGCAAAATGCCAGCAACATTCACCAGCAGGCCAATCGGCCCAGTCTGTTTTTCGATCGTGTCAACCAATGCTTCAACTGCTTGGGCCTTACGCACATCGATTGTGCGCGTGCTGAGTTGGCCTTCGCCAATTTCCAAGCGTTGGTGCAACGCCTGCAAAACAGCCGATTGAACATCCAGCGCCACTACATGGACACCATGGCGACATAATTCTTGGGCAACTGCGGCTCCAATGCCTTGAGCAGCACCTGTCACCAGGGCTACTTGGTTTTTCAGTTCGGGGTATTCAGAAAATTGCACAAACGCTCCCTAACCGATCAGGCGTTGCCTGCAGTTTGAATGGTGATAACTGATGATGACAGTTGCCTGTTTTAGCTCAATTGTTCAGCTAAAAGCTTCCAGAATCTATCACCAACAATTGGATTATGTCATTAACACAATTTAGTCGGATATAACTGTTTTTATTCAAGGCGCAGTATACGCAACAGGCTCGTATTTGTCAAACGTAGGTTAATGGGTCAAGGGGTCAGGATTCAGGGGCTAGGGATCAGGTAGAACATAGAGCATAACTTTAGGGATTGTGGATTAGAGTTCAGGGATCAGGTTTTAACGCAGAGCTTGTTCGGAGTCAAGGGCTAGGGATCAGGTTCTGGAAAGAGAAGCCTTCGTGTAACTTCGTGCTCTTCGTGGATCGAAGAACATCATGTCAATAATCCACCACGTTCCCTAATCCCTAGCCCCTGATCCCTAACCCCTAGCTAATTACCAGCGCTCGTGAACCAACGGTCGAATCAGACGATCATAAATGGCTTGGGCTTGGGCCATCGTCGCGGCATCGAGCGGGGTTAGCTCGGCAGCAGCGGCGTTGGCTCGCATTTGTTCGGGCGTTTTGGCCCCAGGAATCGCCGTCGTCACTGCATCGAACATCAAAATCCAGCGCAAGGCAAATTGAGCCATGCTGGCATCGATTGGCACTAAAGCCCGTAATTCCTCAACCGCTTGCAATCCGGTGGCGTAATCAACTCCTGAGAAAGTTTCGCCTTGATCAAACGATTCGCCATGGCGGTTATAGTTGCGATGATCGCTGGCTTCAAAATGAGTTGCAGCAGTGATTTTGCCTGATAGTAAGCCGCTAGCTAACGGAACCCGCGCCAAAATACCAACCCGTTTGGCTTTGGCTGCCGCAAAAAATTGCTCAATCGGCTTGTAGCGCAAGAGATTAAAGATGATTTGCACGCTTTGCACATTGGGATATTCAATTGCGGCCAAAGCCTCATCGACGCGCTCAACGCTCACGCCGTAGTAACGTACCTTGCCAGACCGCACCAAATTATCGAGCACCTCGAAGACTTCGGGCATTGAATAAACTTCGGTTGGCGGGCAATGCAGTTGGAGCAAATCGAGGGCTTCGGTGTTCAAATTGCGCAAACTACGCTCGACAAAAGCCGTTAGGTTTTGGCGATTATAGCCAGCCGCTGTATGTGGATTCAAGCGGCGACCCGCTTTGGTTGCTACGACAATCTCGCCTGGACGTTCACGCAGCACTTGGGCAATTAAACGCTCGGAGTGCCCATCGCCATAGACATCAGCTGTATCAATAAAATTCACTCCAGCATCAATCGCTGTGTGAATTGTGGCCAACGAGGTAGCATCGTCGGTTTTGCCCCAAGCATCGCCGCCAATCGCCCATGCCCCAAAGCCAATCGTCGAAATCTGCCAACCAGTTCGACCTAAATCACGATAATCCATGCAAGCTCCTCAGAAGTAATGATGAGCCATTTTAGCATGCCTAGAACAGAGAGGACGAAGGTACAGGGTTTAGGCATTGGAGACTAGTTGTCGGGGAGCAGCATTTAACCAAGCGGCGCAGAGCATTAAAAAGGAGAAAGGATGAATTATAAGGGAGGAAGAAATAATTTGTGAAATTCGTGCAATTCGTGGCTAAACATCAGCCTTCGTGGATCATAGGCAATTTTTCCGCCCTTCAGACTGTAACGAGCTTGTAACATAGACAGTCTAAGCTTAGGGCATCAGTTGGATTTGAGGTGCTTTCGATGCAAACATTTTTGCAACAATTACGCCAGCCCAAACAATGCTTAACCCAACAGCTTAATCAACCATTCCAACAATGGCCGTATCGCGCTTGGTTGTGGCATAGCGGTTTAGCGGTGGGCGGCTCGTTGATCTTTGGTGGCTCGCTCAATCAAGCGCTACCGCAATGGTCGCAACGCGGCGCGGCTTGGTGGTTAACCCTATCCTCTGGGGCTGGTTGGTTGGTGCTTGGACCAGCCTTATTGATCGCCAGCCGAGGCAACATTAATAGTTGTATTCAGGCATGTTTGGTGAGTATGAGCTATGGCGAGACAATTTTGTTAATTGCGGCGCTGTTCAACTATTTGCTCAAAACTCAAGCCTATGCCCAGCAACGCAATCTGTTGTTGGTGTTGATTGCCAACCTGAGCATGGCCACAGCGCTTGCCGAACAACTCAGCGTGATCAAGCTCGATCGTTGGCAAACCTGGATACTGTGGATGTTGCTACTCAATGGCACAGGCGCAGTTTGTTTCTATCGCTTGCGCCATCTTTTAGCGAAATGAGGTTGCTCATGCCGATTTTACACAACCCAATTACGATGCAAGGCCAAATCGATCGCTGCTGGCTTTTGACCTACCGCATGCCGATTGATCAATTTCAGGCCTTGCTACCAGCCGAATTAACCGCCACCGAATATCAAGGATTCGGTTTTTGGAATATTGTGATATGCCATGTTTCGCATATGCGTCCGTGGTTTGCACCTCACCTCTTGGGGTTTAACTACTGGCATGCCGCCTACCGCATTTATGTCAATCTAAAAACTCCATATGGTATAGATCAAGGCTTGTATTTTGTACGGAGCGATTGCGATCAGCCACTATTAGCATGGGCTGGTAATTTGGTAACTAACTTCAATTTTCATCATACGCCAATTGTTGTTAAAAGTTCTGCTGAGCAGACCAGTATTTCAGTTGATAGTTCAGTCGCCGCAGCCACTATCAAAATCAATCAGCAAAAACCAGCCCAACTTGCCAGCGATTCAATCTTTGATAGCCTTGAACAAGCTGCGGCGTATCTCAAATATCCGCCGCGAGGGATTGCGATTAGTAAGCCAGGCCAGGCCAATATTGTACGGATCGAGCGCGATGAAGCAGCTTGGCAACATCAACTGCGCCATGTTGAGCAAGCTGATTTTCAATGGCTCAAACACTATTCGGTGCAGCCTGAAATTTGCTATGAAATTCAGCCGATTGCCTATCGCTGGTTGCGCGGCTATCGACGTAAGGTCTTACTGAACCAGCAATGAGGTGAGTGATGCGCATTTTTCTGACTGGGGCCAGTGGCTTTATTGGGCGACATGTGGCGGCGGAATTGAGCCAAGCAGGCCATCAATTAACCTGCTTGGTACGCCAAAAACCACCAACCCCGATCAACTCAGCCGCGCAATATGTGGTAGCCGAATGGCTCAAACCGGCAACATGGCTCGATCAACTTGCTGAACACGACATAGTAATTAATTGCGTGGGAATGTTGCGCGAAAGCCGCCAAGCCAGTTTTCAAGCAGTCCATACCGATATACCAATCGCGTTATTCAAGGCGGCAGCACAACACAAGCTGCAAAAAATTATCCAAATTAGTGCCTTGGGAGCTGAGGTTACAGCACCACAAGCGTTTGTCCGTAGCAAAGCCCTAGCCGATCAATTTCTGATTCAACAACCTATACCTTGGGTGGTGTTGCGTCCAAGCTTTGTCTATGGAGCGGGATGCTATTCGATAGAGCTATTTCGGCGCTTGGCATGCTTGCCCATCACCCCGATTTTGGGCGATGGCCACTATCAAGTTCAACCGATTCAGATCGGCGATTTAGTTCGAGCAATCAAGCAAACGGTCGAAAAGCCAACAATCGCCAATTGCATAATTGAGGCTGGCGGTGGTGAGCAATTAAGTTTTCGGCAATTACTTGGGCGGTTGGCAGCCAGCCAACATCGCCAACTACGCCCGTGGTTTGTGCCAAACTGGTTAGCCCAAATTATGGCTCAAATTGGTACAACCACAGGATTAGGGCCAATTAATCGGGCTGAATTAAGCCTGTTGCTGCAAGGTAATACCTGCGATTTAAGTGCTTTTCGGCACTATTTTGGCTTTGAACCAAGCCGATTTGAGCCAAACGCCTAAAACCAAAAGCCCATGGTCTAGCTAGTCCCATGGGCTTTTGATCTGATAGGTTGCTTAGGTTTTTACAGGATCATGTGAACACTTCCACACATCAAGCGGTCAGCTGACCACTTAATTCCGTCAGGCGAGAGCCGAACTATTGAACAGCTTTGTAGATGTTGATCCGACCGCAAGTCCAGCGCGTGCCAGTACCGCTAATTTGGTCGGAGCTTGAGCAGATTTTGCTCTTGATTTGGCTGTTGGTCAAGCCTTTTGATGACAACAAGCCAGCCAAACCTGCAACGTGCGGGGTAGCCATTGAGGTACCATTGATCGTGTTGTAGCCACTGTTAATCCAGGTTGAGTAGATGCTCGAACCAGGGGCGGCTACTTCGACCCACGTACCATAGTTTGAGAATGATGAGCGGGCATCGGTTGAAGTCGTTGATGCAACCGCGAAACAGTTGGTATAAGCAGCTGGGTAAGCGCTAGTAGTGCTTGAGGTGTTGCTGTTACCAGCGGCACAAGCCAAGAACACCCCACGGCCCCAAGCGTAGTTGACGGCATTTTGCAAGGCCGTTGAACCACCGCCACCAAGGCTCAAGTTGATGACTTTTGCGCCATTGTTAGCAGCGTAGGTGATGCCATTGGCCACGCCAGCCAACGTACCGCTACCACTGTTATTCAAGACGCGAACGCCCATCAAGCGACAGTTGGGGCAGGTTCCTGCGCCACCAGTGCTATTGTTGGTTTCAGCAGCAACCGTCCCAGCGACGTGCGTACCGTGGCCATTACCATCATTTGGCGTTGAGTCATTATCGATGTAGTCGTAGCCAGCGACAATTTTGGCATCCAAATCAGGGTGAGTGCTTTGAATCCCAGTGTCAACAACCGCAACGACAACGCTGCTGCTACCGCGAGTAATATCCCAACCAGTGTATGCTTGGGTTACACCCCATGCCCATTGTGAGCTACGACCTGGGTCGTTGGGAGTGTAGGTTGAAGTATAGATAAAGTTGGGTTCGGCATATTCAATGTTGCCATCTTTGAGCAAGCTTTCAACCATGGCTTGGCGCATCGCCAAACTATCGTTGCTCTTCAAGCTAGCAAATTCGACGACTTCAGCGTCAAGCGCTTCGATCCGATCGATTTGCACTGCGCCCAAGGCACTCAAGGTGTTGGCGCGGCTGGCTTTTGAGGTTGAATTCTTGAATTTGATGACAAATTGTCCAGGAACAGCAGGGGCATTGAGGTCGAGACCAACGGCATCGCCAATATCGACGGGTTTTTCTACATCGCGTGACTGGGCGAACGATGAATTTGAGCCAGCAAACGCACTAACCGCCAAGATCAACATGCTCGAAACAAACAGACGCTTCAAAGTTGCCTCCTCAACATGTGGGTTGATTTTAACCAAAATCGTGCAGTACCAAACCAACAGCGGCTGTACCTACACCTTTACACATCGTTGTCATGAAGGATCGGTGAGGCCGATGATCCTGATGTTGCGTCCTCCTTTTACGCAGTCAGCAAACGAACCTAACAACACTATCAAGCTCCGTATCAGTGGATTAGTTATATATTAAAGGATCTTAACCGATTTGTCAAAAAAATTTAATAACCTTTATGCAGATATGTTAAAAAGCGCTTAAACGGGTTTAAGCATACTCCTAGAGCAGGATGGGACTATTGAGGCTAGACACAAATGCTACAATTGCGATAGTTAACTTGCTCGTAAATTTTGACGAATTTAATCAAGATTAATGTGAGAACACAGCAATTTCGTCTCAAGCCTTCGTCGTGTTCCCCATGTGCAAAAGGATCATCCAATGGAAAAGCCAACCAACAAGCCGCAAGTTCTGGTAAACTCCGTCGGATATTCCCGCCGTGACTTCCTCCGTTTCAGTGCGTTTACCACTGTCGGGCTACTCGCTGGCTGTGGAACAACCAGTGCTACCCCCGTTAGCACCGCTACCCCAACTAAACCCAAAATTGGACTCGTCATGAAATCGTTGAGCAACGAGTTTTTCCAACAAATGCAAGCTGGCGCTGAAGAATATGCCCGCCAAAATGCAACCCGCTTTGATTTCACTGCCACTGGCATTAACGATGAGCGCGATTTCGCCACCCAAATTGCTTCCTTCGAGCGCTTGGTTAATGAGCAATATGCTGTGATTGTGTTGGCTCCCGCCGATTCGATTGCCTTGGTTGCTCCAGTTGCCAAAGCCGTCAAAGCAGGCATCGTGGTGATCAACATCGATGTTGCGCTCGATGAAGCAACCAAAAAAGCCGCTGGCATCGATCTAGCCTTTTTTGGCCCCGATAACCGCGCCGGAGCCAAAATGTCGGGCGATGTGCTGGCCAAAGCCTTAGGCACAGGCGGCAAAGTCGCCGTGCTCGAAGGCAATCCAGAGGCCGATAATGCCGTCCAACGCCGCCTAGGCTTTGATGATGCTATTGCCGATGGCAGCTTAAATTTAGTTGTTGCTGAAAGTGGTCACTGGGAAACCAGCGAAGGTCAAAGCATCACCGCCGCCTGGCTCAAAAAGTACCCCGACCTGCAAGGAATCATGTGCGCCAACGATTCAATGGCTTTTGGGGCAGTCCAAGCGCTCGAAGCTGCCAATATGCTCGATAAAATCAAAGTCGTGGGCTTTGATAATATTCCTGCTGTGCAACCGTTGATCAAAGATGGTAAAATGCTGGCGACCGTCGAACAATACGGTGCTCAAATGGCAGCGATCGGTATGGACTACGGCTATCGCACCCTCAAAGGCGAGAAATTTAGCGGCTGGATTCGCACCGAGCTAAAATTAATCACCAAAGATAATCTCTAGACAATTAGTTATTCAGGTTTATTTGCTTGCAATGAAACTCCAAGTTTAGCACTTGGAGTTTCGTTATGGCTGCAATTAAATGAATTATGAGGAGAAGACAAATGTTCAAGCGTTGGTTTTTAATCATGGCGTTGCTCTTAGCAGGCTGTAGTCAAACGACAACTCCTAATCCAACTCAAACCGAGGCTGTCAGCACACTCGAGGGCTACGCAATTGCAATTCCTGAATCGTATAAAACTCATATTTTTGGATTGGATGATCGCTATCCAATAGGAAGTAATTCGGCAACTGATGAGCTTTTAACCACTTGGATAAAAAAGCAACCATATACCAATATTATTGGGCGTGACGTTTTTATAAGTGATCGCCCATTTGAGACTGTTTATCAAATCGTGGCCCAAGATCTCAATCGCTTCGATTGGAAAATGCTTACTAGTTATAATGAAGGCTATGTTCAGCTGGTTTATACTAAAGTTTTTGATGGAACAACTGTCGCTTTAGATACACTAATTATTGCCGGGAATGCCAAAGATCAACCATCAAAGGTTTTATTGATTCAAACCTTAACCACTGATATTCCAACAAAACCAACCCCAACTGTCAAACCAACTCAATCCTCAACGACATCAACTCGAACAATCGAAGGCTACGAAGTTGCAATTCCCGAGTCATATGACATTCCAACATGGGGTGACGCTTATGCGTTTGGCTCTGATGAAAAAATTGATCAATTATTAATAAATTGGCATGCAGCAGAACCCTATACGAATATTCTAGGCCGAAACGTGTTAACTAGTACAGATCGCCTTAGCTTAGTATATGCAACTATTAGCTCAAATCTTAATAATCGCGAATGGGAGCGGATTAGCAGCCAAGGTGATGATCGCTATTCGCATATTGTTTATAGTAAAACCATTGATCAAACACCAGTTGCTCTAGCAATGATCACAATGCAGGTTAATACTGATCAAGTTTTGGTAATCCAAACATTAACGACTGATATTCCTGAAAAACCAGAACCAACAACAATACCAGTACCTAGAATTATTATGCCTGAAGGCTCAGTTAATTATGCAACTGAAGATCCTACATTAACTGAATATTATGCTATTTTGCAGCAAGCAATCGCAATAGAATATCCTGATCAGACCAGTATTATTGAGCAAAAACTATTTAGCACAACATTTAGGATTGATGAATTACAAAATTTTTATGACCAGCTAGACTTAACTAGGATTCGGCTTTATGGAATAATAAGTGATAGTAAATTTAACAATGTAATTCTAGGCTATAAGGAAACTGAAAGAGCTAAACCCTATACGATTAGTTATGCAATTCTTGATATACCCAATCAAGGCAATTCATATCGGTTAGTTCTCGCAACAGTTTTTCAATAACCAAACCTTATTCATTTAGTTGGGTAGCATAGCACTATGCGTTTTAAGGCTTTACTCGCAGGACTTTTCCGAATCAACCACGCCGACGCAAATATTCGACGGCGTGGTAAGGCCATCGTCGGTATTACCTTTTTTTTGGTTTGCTGTATCACATTAATTGGCATTTTTAGCATTTTTGCTGCTGGTTGGCGCGAAACTGCCTTACTCACTAGCCCTTTTGGGCTGCTTGGGCTAGCAGCAATTTGGCTGGCTCGCCGTGGAATGGCTAATCGCGCCGCCGGATTATTGATTGCCGCCGCACTTGTGGCCTTGGTCGCAGCGCCAGTATTAGCCAATCGGGTGGCTTTTACGCCATTTTTCTTTCTCTTGCCAATTTTGATGGCCTTTGTCACGCTTTCGCCACGTGGTTTGCTGTTCGCAAGTGGCACAAGTGTGGCTTCGGTTGGATTATTAGCCTGGTTAACTCAGAATATTCCGCAAACATTACCACAAAACAGCGAGGTATTTGGCTTAGCCAGTACCCTGTTGTTGATAATTATTGGCTTGGGCTATGTTGGCTCACGCACCACCCACCAAGCCATCCAGGCAATGAATTTAGCTCAACAGCAGAGCCGCGAATTAACCAACACTTTGCAAGTCGAACGCGATCAACTCAGCCAACGGGTCGCCGAAAGTACCGCCGAATTACGCCAGAGTTTGGCAAATTCAGAGCAGTTGATCGCCGAACAAGCGCATTTATTGGCTGAAAATGATCAGCAACGTTCAACGATTCGTTCGTTGAGTTTGCCAATCTTGCCATTGCACCAACACATGCTGCTTGCGCCACTAATTGGTACGTTTGAGCAGCAGCGTTTGCACGATATTCAAACCCAGCTTTTACAGGCAGTTGAGGCCTATCAAGCCAAAATTCTGCTCTTGGATTTAACTGGAGTTGCGGTGCTCGATCAGGCGGGGGCTGCTATGCTTCAGCGGATTGTCCAAGCCAGCAGCTTGCTTGGGGCAGTTGTCGCATTCATCGGCGTGCAGCCTGAGGCGGCTCAGGCGATTGTGAGTATGGGCCACGAGCTTGGCAATGTACGGGTTTTTCGCGATCTGCAAGCGGCAATTCAGCAACATAGTCGGCTGTTGTTCGATAGCTAGTCAGCCTTAGGGTATACTACCAATTGTTTTGCAGGCTGCGTTAGCGCAACCGATAGAGACGTGTACGATGGACGATCGGCCAATCTTCCCTGAATGGATCAAACAGGCGCGTAAGCAATTGGGTCTTGGCAGAGCTGAGCTAGCCCAACAAGTTGGTTGTTCATTGGCCATGTTACGTCAGCTTGAGTATGGTACGCGCCGCCCTTCGCGTCAGTTGGCCGAACGCCTCGCCAGCTTTTTGCAGATTCCGGCTGAACAGCAAGCGCTTTTTGTGCAAACCGCGCGGGTGCACCAACCACCTAGCCCAACCAACCCCATCCCGCTGGTGAAACGCCTGCCTGAACCAATCCAACCCTTGATTGGCCGCGAGGAAGTATTGACCAATGCCAGCCAGCTATTGCTACAGCCAAGCATCCGTTTGCTGAGCATTGTTGGGCCAGGTGGGGTTGGTAAAACTCATTTTGCAACCCAGCTTGCCCAGCAGATTCAAGCAAACTTCAGCGATGGGAGCTTTTTTATTGGCTTAGCTTCATTGCACGATGCTGAACAATTACCAACCTTAATTGCCCAAATGCTGGAAATTCCCCAACCAACTCATCAATCAACCTTAGAGCAAGTGATCAACGCGATTGGCCAACGCTCGATTTTACTGGTGCTCGATAATCTTGAGCATGTGATGATGGTTGTACCAATTATCAGCCAATTGCTCGCTCAGTGTAGCAAGCTCAAAATACTGATAACCAGTCGTTTTGCCTTGAAATTGCACGATGAATACCTAATTGATTTGCCACCGCTGGATGTGCCACAACACCCACTTGAGCAACAAGCTAGCGCCGAAACCAGCTACTCCGCCGTGGAATTATTTGAGCTGCGTGCCAAAATGGTGCAGCCTCTATTTAGCCTGACAACCCAAAATCGAGCAATCGTTGGCGAAATTTGTCGGCGCTTAGATGGCTTACCTTTGGCAATCGAGCTTGCGGCGGCACGAATTCGTGGCCTGCCACCTCAAGCAATGCTCGCACGGCTGGATCGACGCTTAGAATTATTCGATCAAGTCAATAGCGATTTGCCCGAGCGGCATCAAACCTTGCGCAATTTAATTGCTTGGAGCTACACCCTGCTCACGCCCAACGAGCAAACCATTTTTCGCACGCTCAGCCTGTTTGCCAACCATTGGACATTGGATGCTGCCGAATATCTATGTCAAGGTCAAATTGCCAAACCCCAAGTTCTCACAATCTTGCTCAATTTGCTTGATAAAAGTTTGGTGCGCGAAGAAAGCTCAAACGATGGTCTCGCCACCTTTGCCATGCTCGAAATCATTCGCGAATATGGGTTAGAGCAGCTTGAACAAACCAGCAAGGCCCAAGCGTTGCGCTGGAGACATGCCCACTATTACATCCAACTTGCTCAACACGCCGAGCAACAACTCGGCCAACAAGAAGCACGATGGCTTGAGCGCTTGACTTGGGAACGTAGCAACCTTTGGGATGCCCTCAATTGGCTCGTGGCACAACAAGCAGCCGAACCATTGCTGCACCTGATTGGTTCGCTCTGGAAATTTTGGCAAATTCGCCATCTCTGGCGTGAAGGCTTGCACTGGATTAAATTGGCTTTGGATTTGCCAGTGGTTAATAGCGAAGCCTATCAACAAGCGCGAGCCAAGGTGCTGTGGGGTGCTGGTTGGTTGGCAGTCGATTTGCATCAGCATGATTTAGCTCAAGCCATGTTCGAGCAAAGCCTGCACCTCGCCACCAGCCTCGATGATCAACAGGGAATTGCACGAGCTTTGCATGGCGTTGGCTTACTGGCCGAGTGGGCGGGGCAGCGCGATTTTGCCATGCGAGCCTATCAAGAAAGTTTAAGTCTCTTCCACCAACTCAACGATCAGGAGGAGATTGCATGGTCGTTGTTTCACTTAGGAGCAGCACTGCAATCGCAAGGGCAAGCCCAGCAAGCTCGCCATTTTTTAGAAGCAGCCTTAGCAACCTCACGCCGCTTGGCCCATTCGTGGAGTATCGTGCATCAAACCAAAGCACTCGGCCAAATGGCGATTGATCAAGGGCGTTATACTGATGCCGAGTTATTGCTCAACGAAAGTTTAACCTTAGCCCAAAACCATCAATATCAGCAAATTTATCTTGAAATTTTGCGGCATCTTGGGCGTTCGGCACTAGAGCAAGGTCAGTATCAACAAGCCCGCGAGCGGTTTCAAGCCAGCCTTGAGCAAGCCCAGCGACTCAAAGAACCCTCGGCGATTCGCTGGGCCAGCATTCACCTCAACTGGCTGGGTATTCTCGCAGGCGATTTAGCCCAAGCTTATGCGTTTGAGCAACAATTAGCAATCTTCGAGCGCGACGAGCCAGCTTGGGCAATTGCTTGGCTCAAGGCGCGTTTGGGCACAATTGCTTTGCTCAAACACCAGCCTGAGGTAGCCCAAAGCTGGTTTCTGGCTAGTATTCAAATCTACCAAGCCAACGACTTGCCATGGGGGTTGGTCGAATGTCTTGAAGGTTTGGCCCATAGCCTGTGTTTGAGCAACCACTCCAATCAAGCCGAAGCCTGCTTGCAATTGCTGAGTGCCGCTGAACAGCAACGCCAAGCCCTGCCACGGGTGCGCTCAGTGCCGGAACAAGCAGCATGGCAAGCCAGCCTTGCATGGTGTCAACACCAACTTAGCCCCGAACAATTTGCCCAAATTTGGCAAACTGGGGCGACCCAAAAGCTTGAACAGTTGCTTAAACTTTTTTAATCACGAAACTCAATCAGCTTGAACGATAATCCCCAAACGGTTCAACAATACTCGATAATCAGCAGCTCGATAGCGAATCGGTGGCTTGTTGGGGCTATGCGAATCGGAGCCAGCACTAATTAAAAGCGCGTGCTCTTGAGCATAATTACGGTAGAGTGCGGCTTGTTCGGCAGTATGCAAAGGATAATCAGCCTCAATTCCATCCAAGGACACTTCGGCCCATAACGCATCGAGCAACACTTGATCAAAACAGACAAAGCCATCGCTGCGGCCTGGATGGGCCAATATGCAGATTGCCCCACTCTGTTGCGCCGCTGCCACCACTGCCGCAATTGGGTTGGTCGCAAAATCGCAGCCTGAGGCTTGCATCAGTTGTGAAAATTGGGCTGGCGCAAGCGTTGGGTTCTGTTGTTTGACCAAGGCCGCCAAAGAATGGGGTTGTTGGGCTGAAGGTTGGGCCAGAATCATGGCAAGCTGTGGTTGATGTTGAGGGGTCAAATAGCCTTGATCACAACAATAAGCAAAGGCATGATTGATGATTGCTTGCTGGCGTTGATGCAGCTCAGCGGCAATCGCCATAAGTGGATTTGGCTCAAGCCCAAAGCCAAAACACAGCAGATCAACCAACTGCTCGCGCCAAAGGCAAGACATTTCGGCAGCAACCAACAAAGGCATACCCTCGGCCAACGCCAACGCTTGGATTGCTTGCGCCATATCAGGTCGATCGTGGTCGGTGATAGCCGCCAAACCAAACCCTTCGCGCTTCAAATGTTGAATCAGCTCAAGCGCCGCCCACTGGCCATCGCTGGCCGTTGTATGCAATTGCAAGTCGATCGCAGCATCGGCGGCTAAAATCAAATTTGTGATTGAAGATTGCACAAGCGTCATCCTAATCCCTCATTGACCAATCTCAAGCTGAATGTTCACCACATCGCCTTCGTTAAGCTGCTCGGCCAAACGAATTGGCTTTTTGATCGGCACAAGATACAGGCCATCTTTGGGAATCAGCGAAGTGCTCCAAGTTGTTTGACCAATTTGGACTTGGGCCGGAATCACGCCCCAGCCATAGGTCACTAGCCCAGCAACCGCCTTGATTGCTTGGCTCTGTTCAAACGGAACAGTGACGAAATACCATGGAGCTGGCCCTTTCCAAAACCAAATTGGCCCAGTAAAATCAAACGTCACACAAACCTCCTCGGATTAAATCAAGAACCCATGCACGATGCATGGGTCTGATTGCAAGATTCACAAATTTACGAACGGGTTAGTTGGGCGACGGCTGTGCGCAAATCGGCTGAGGTCTGGACTGAACTCAAATCGACCGACAACGTCGTCAGCATTTGGGCAACTTCGGGAGCAACCCCCACCAAAATCACACTTGCCCCCAACAAGCGTAAGCCATTCATCATGGTCAACAAGGCTTGAGCAGCCTGTTCATCCATCATTGGCACACCCGTAATGTCAATCAACACTTTGCGAGCGCGTTCACGTTCAACTCGGGTTAAGAGAATTGAGGTAGCTTGTTGCACCCGTTCGCCATCCAAACTACCAATCAAGGGCATCACCAACACCCCTTTTAGAATTGGAATGACTGGTGAGGCAACATCACGCAGCAGTTGCGATAACTGTTGACGTTCAGCGAGTGAGTGTTCGAGATTAACCACCACTTCACTTAGGCGTTGCATCGCGGCTTCTCGCGCAGCTTCTTTAGCCTCGGTTTCTTGGCGCGAAACCTGTAAAGCAGCGGTCATGCTATTAAATGAGCTAGCTAACTGACCTAATTCATTGCTACTCTCAACCTCAATGGGCTGGAGATCGCCGTCGGCAACTCGATTGGTCGCCCCAATTAAACCAGTCAGCGGCTTAAGAAATTGGCGACGCAGAATCAAAGCCATCCCAAAGCCAAACAAAATAACCGCAATCAAGGCCAAACCGATGCTCAAGCCAAGGCTTTGGTTGGTAATCGTGGCAATTTGGTTGGCAGTTTCAGTCGTCCGCGCTGTAATTTCATCCAACGGTGAAGCTAAGCCCAGCCCCCATGGAATACCGCTAATCGCCGCATAGGCCACCACATAGCCGCGCCCACTCAGGCGCACTGTGGTTACTCCATCGCGGCCTGCCTGTAAATCACTGATCATTGATGAACTGGGCAGGTTGGCTTGATTAGTCAAAATTTGCTGAACAACCCCCCCCTGACCAGCCTCGGTCACCGCCACAACTTCGCCATTACGGGTAATCAAAAAGGCAAAACTCGATTGATCAACAATTAACCCCTTGAGATAGAAACTCAAACGATCAAGGCTGACATCAACGCTGACTGTGCCCAAAAAATCGGCATTGGCATAGACTGGCGCAGCAACCGAGATCAAGGCTTGCGATTGATCAATCGATTGATGCACCTCTGTCCAGACTAAGGCGCGGCTTGGGTTATTCTCGGGCAAACTTGCTTGATAAGCCGCCTCTTGGCTAGGCAACCAGTCCGCTGGTGGGTCGTTAGGAGTCATGTTGGGATAGGTGCGCAAGGTGTTGGCCGTCAGATACGAGATGCGCACAATTTCAGGCACGCTGATTTGCAAGCTTGGTAAGACATCTTCGAGCCGTTGACTATAGCGAATGTCAGCTAATGCTTGAGCCTGATCAGGATTAGCAATTACTAAGACCGTGGTTGCCCCGCTTGTATATTGGCGACCATTACGGGCTACATTCAACTCAGGCAAGGTGGGAATTTGATTGGTTGGCTGTTGCAAATAGGTGCGGGTGGTGACCGCTAATTGTTGCACACCGCGGACAGTTTGCCCAGTGCTAGCAGCATGGCTTTGGGCAATCCGCAGGAGATATTGTTCAGCTTGGGCTTGCAGCGCAGCGGTGCTATCGTTGGTGGCTTGGTTGCGCACTGCCACCAAGCCACGAGCATTAATTGCTAAATTGAGCAACGCCAAGAGCGATGTTCCCAATAAGAGGATAACAATAACTTGCCTGCGTAAACTATGGAGCATCGTCCATCCTCCACCTACAACAACCTATTGCGACACACGCAGCGTAATTTTGAACGTTTCGGGTGGGATCGAAGTCGTTGGATCAAAGCTGGTGAGCGATGCAGTATCGATCACAAAGCTCTTCGGGCCAACATGGGCCATGAATTCTTTGCCTTCCAAAATGCGAACCGTTTGATCGATCGCTATTCGCGCAATCGTAACTGGTGGAGCCACCGCCGCTGCTTGGATACCGCCACTCTGCAATTCGGCATATACTTCTGGGCTAATGTAATATGCCATAATTTTGATTTTATCTTGCAGCTTGCGTTCGCGCAGAATTTCAGCAGCAGTTACCGCAGTTTGGCCAGTACCTACAATATAATCGATCTCAGGATGTGCGATCAAGACCTCTTCGATCAATTTTGCTTGCTCTTCTTTACCAGTATCGCCATATTTGGTTTCGACAATGTTAATTGCGCCACCAGTAATAGTAGCCTTAAACTTCTCATCGGCGGCTTTCGACCAGCCAGCCTTTTCGGGGCCAGGGAACCACGCGACATCAACAGCATCGCTGCCCTTAGCATGTTTTTGCACTAAATATTTGGCAATTTCTTGGCCGCCTTCGCCTGGAACCGACAGCGATTTGGCGGTAATGGCCTTCGACGAAATATCATTCATAAAGGCAATTACTGGAATTTTTTGGCTTTGCAGTTCAACAATTAAGTCGTTTAGGCCATCAAGCGAGATCGCCCCAATCACCACCGCCTTGGCTCCATTGGCCACACATTGGCGAATTTGGGTAATTTGGGTCGGCAAATTGCCATAGCCGCCAGCTTCAACAATTTCAACATTGATCCCTAAGCGTTCGGCTTCGGAAACTACACCATAATTAACTGCCAACCAATAGCTATCCTTGATATGCGGAATTGAAACACAAATTGTCTCAGCTTTATCGGCAAGCACCAAGGGCACATAATCGGTTGATGTACGGGGGCTAGCAAAATCGAATGGTGGATTCCAGACTTCAACTTGATAGCTGGCGCTGGTGCTGGTTTGACTGAGCGCGACGGTTGCACTAGGCACGGATGTTGGTTGGGCGGTTGGCTGAGCCGTGCCACAAGCAGCTAAACTAGCAGCCAATAAACTGCCAAGAACCCATTTCGAGCGTTTGGTTGCAGTCTGCATAGGATCTCCTTCTTACTTAAACCCTAGTGCAACAATGTTGATGAGCATGAGGCGGGCATTGTGGGGAAACGTGGCTAAACAAAGATGGGCAGGCCTATGTAAGAGATTGTCTCACACGAGGCCTGCCCACACAAGAGCTTATTTAATTTCGACAATCAACTCGATTTCGGTGGCCATATTGAAGGGCAATGCAACTTTACCACCAGATGAACGGGCATGTTTGCCAGCTTCGGGGCCAAAAATTTCGACCAAGAAGTCTGAACAGCCATCAACCGTTTTGCCAAGTGCGCCAACAACTGGGCCAGAAGTTACATCGTCATAGGTTGGAGTAACATTGACTGTTCCGGTAACCATCACAATGTGTTCAACTCGATCGAGGTCGCCGATTGTTGATTTCAGGAAGCGTAAGCCACGGACACAGCTCAGCATCGCGGCTTCTTGGGCAGTTGCCAACGAGAGGGTTGGCAATTCGCCTTTGAGGAAACCACCACTGCCAGTCAAAATTTCTGGGCCAGCCGATGAAATAAAGACCGTTTCGCCTGATTGTGAAGCATACACATAATTGGCGGTTGGTGGGGTTAGCGCTGGCAATGAAGCTACGCCATAACGAGCTTCAACATAGGCTTCGACTTTTTCAAAGACACAATCAACACCTGGTCTGCGACAACGATGTTGTTCAGCTTGTTGGGCTTTGTCGAGCGCTTGGCCTTCCGAAGCCAGTGAGATCGAGCTAAACGTAGCAGCCATTACCATTACGAGCAGGAGTTTGAGAGAAAAACGTTTCATAGATGGACTCCTCAGCACAAGGTTGATGTGTTTGATCGATCAATTCATCAATCATCAGTCATTGGGTATATAGGTCAAATGGGTCAGTGGATAACTTTGAGTTTACCTGACCTCAGGCCAAAGTCAACATTCCCAATAGTCCTATCCAAAAACTACCTTTAATGGGACTAGTCTAGCCTAGAATAGGCTAGGTACTTCCAACAAATTGTCCTAGGGCTAAAGGGTTAAAAATCTATCAGAGAACTATTTTGGCCCAGCTACGGTAGAGTAAGCAATACTGTTAATCGAGGTTTGAACTATGCCAATATTTATTCATTTTGAGTTTATGTGGATGCCGCCTAGATTCGGACATCCAATTCCACCCTATGAAAATATGATGACTCAGATCCGTTGGCAACATTACATGGGTTATCCAGAGAACGAGATCCGATCTCTCAAATGGGAATATTTTGACTATGATCTAATGACCAGCCAAGGATATGCGAAATGTCGATTTCTTTCTGATGAGTCCTTACCTGAAGGCTGGCTTGAACCTGGTTTATTTATTGAACTAACATCTGGAGGGGATCGAGTTTTGGCAATCGGTAGAATTGTCGAGGAACGCAGGACATAAATTAATTAATCATAAAAGCTGGTCGAATTGTAACATTCAATCAGCATTTATTTTTTAATCGCGTTGGCCTCAATTTAACGAGTAATGAACCTCGCCAGTCAAATCCGAGTATCATAGATCATCAATTGAGCACGGAAGGATTGTCCATGAGTGAGCCATTTATGCCAATTTCCGTCGTCTTGCCCGAAGCAGGCACAACCCTGATTGGCGATATTCGCTGCAAAATTCCGAGCGCTGCTACCAACGATCAATGCACAGTCTTGGAAGTTACCTTGCTACCAGGTCAAGGCGCAGTGATGCACCAGCATGAAATTGAAATGGAGATTTTAGTGGTTCAAGCGGGGCGCTGCACGGTTGGCGATGAACGCAATCAATGGGTACTTGAGGTTGGTGGCATTGCCCACTTTCCACAACGCACGCGCCATTTCTTTCGCAACGATCACCCCGAAACGTGTGTGATTTTGATCACGGCTATTCCAGGTGGGCTTGATCGCTTTTTCGAAGCGTTAGCGGCTCAAGCCAAAAATCCAGCCGAAGACTGAGCCAAAACAGCAGAGCCAAGGCTATACTGCCAATCTCAGCCAGCTAAAAATCTGGAGGTGGTTATGCCAACAACAATTCCAGCCCTACCCTGCGCAGATTTAGATCAAACGCTCGCATTTTGGTCTAGCCTTGGCTTTACGGTCAGTTACACCCAGCGCAAGCCTAACCCCTATGCCGTAATCAACGCCGATGATTATTGTCTGCATTTTTTCGGCTTGAAACAACTAGCACCCGCCGAAAATTACAGCACTTGTTTGATCATCGTGCCAGAAGTTGAACACTTACATGAACAATTTAGTCAACACCTACGGGCTAGTTTGGGCAAAGTGCCTGTGCAAGGCTTTCCACGCATTTCACGCATGAAACCTGGCCAAAGCCGTTTTACCCTTACCGATAATGCTGGTAATTCGATTATTTTTATCAAACAAAGCGTCGAGGATGCGGCGGCGGCCCAAGCCTACCAAAACCCTGAGTTAAGCCCATTGCAACGAGCAATTGCGGTTGCCGCTCGTTTGCGCGATTTCAAAAATGATGACCTAGCCGCCGCCAAAACGCTTGATCATGCCCTTGTCCGCTATCGCGATGCCCCAAATTTCGATTATGCCCAAGCTTTGCTTGCACGCATCGAATTGGCTCAAGCCCTTGAGCAAGCCCAACAACTTGAACAATTAACTGCCCAACTCAACTCACTCGATCTCAGCCCTGAACAATACCAACAACTCGGTTTATAGGCGATCTATTGTTGTGAGTCACTCCAACTACTTAAAACCATTGAACACAATGACTATGACTTTACCCAAACTGCTCAAGCTGCTCGTCGGCAAAGCAGCGCTCTAAAATAGTGCGGGTTGCTTGCACAAAATCGCGCTCATGCGAATCGACCGGATGCACCACACAGGTCGTAATATCGCAGTGCAAGCCCGTAATCAAGCGGCCTTGGGCTTGTTGTTCAGTCAAAACGTTAAGCAAGATTTGGCCAACCACATGCACTGCCCAACGCAATTCATCAAACGCCAAAAAACGCCCATCACGCAAAGCCAAATCACGAAAGCTAATCAAACGATTGGGCTGCGGAATCAGCCGCATACCAACAATCGCAAAGCGCTCAACATTCGGAATTTGGCGCACATAGCGTTCATACTCAATGATTGTCTGTTTTAAGCGCCAGCTTGGTTGATCAGGCGTGGTTGCTACAATCACTCGTTGATGGGGCACACAACGTGGCATCTGCATGCTGCACCTCTAAACCTTGGCTTGTTGGCGCATGGCATACACATAGCCCACCAAGCCACCAATCAAACTAGCCCCAACCACCAAGCCAATCGCACTGCCACCATGAAGTACCAACAACAGCAGCAAGCAAACCCCAGCACTACCACCAAAAACTTTGATTCGCAAATCATCCGACCATGCTTGAATCAAGTTTGGAACAAAGTGCACCGCCAACAATGCGCCCACCACCATCGCTATAAACCCAACCAAGGCTAACTTGATGATTGCCCCAACCACGGTTGTAGCGACAATCGCGCCAACCCCGCCAACCAGCGCCAAATCAAGCATCGGTTTGTATTGTGGGGCAAGACTTGTGCGAATCTGCTCCTCAAAATCTTCGCCATTGACCTGCGCTTGATCGTATTTTTCGAGCCATTCTTCGGCCCAGCGCAACTCGGTTTGGGCAGCAGCATACTCGGTTGGGTTAGTACTGGCATAGGCGGTTTCAGCCAAAGCTTGGTAGGCCGCTTCAGCTGCCGCCATCGGATTGCTCATAATTTGCTGGGCGGTTAATTGAATCACCTGCCAATCGGCCCAAGTTGCTTGCGAGCTAGCCGAGGCTTGGCAAATAATTCCAATTTTTTGGGCAGGATAAGCAAAATCAAAGCGAAAACTATTGCCTGCAATTTCAACCGTATGATTTTCGTACAAATAAACCGCTGGATGGGCTGCATGCCAAGCCACTGCAAACAAATCGTTGATCGCATTACCACTCGATTGTTGGCGTTGTTGCGGTTGATCACGCTGGCCGCTCAACTCGCGATCATAGGCTTGGCGCTTTTGGGCATCTTTCAGCACACCATAGGCAATATTCAAGGCCTGCATCAAGGCCGTGGCATCGGGAGCTTTATTAATATCTGGGTGATATTGGCGAGCCAAACGCCGAAATGCTGCATCGATCGTGGCGGCATCGGCGTTGCTGGCAACCCCTAGCACCTCGTAGTGCGTTTTCATAAAAGCTTATTCACTCGCTGCTAAACCAAAAAAACCACGTAATTGTTGGCGATAGGTCGCATGATTTCCCCAAAGATCGTGATTCAATTTGGCTTGATGGCGCAACAAACCAGCCAATTGCTGTTGATTTGCTGCATCTAATTTTTGTAATGTTTGCTCGATCAAACGCTGATTTTGTTGTTCAAGCTCACGCCAAAATGACTCATGCAAAATTTGTTGACCAGCAACTTGGGCTGCCGTCAACTGGCTAAAATCAGCAAATACCGCCTGTTGCTGCAAATAGCCCAAGAAGCGACAAGCCACACTATTGAGTTTATCCTGCTTGAGTTCATCGATCCAATCGCTGGCATCATCGCTGAATTGGCGGGCTAAGGTCAAGGTTTCAAGCGCCTCGATCACCAGATTCGCCTCAGCACCAAATGGATCAGCGCCCGCTAGCCAAGCTTGTGCTCGGCTACAAAAGAAAAAAGGCTGAGCACGAGCCAACAACACCGTTTGATCAAAGGTTGCCAACTGCTCAAAGCCTAACACGCTTAATTCGCTTAAATGATAGCGCAATTCCTGCTGATGCCCCAAGGCTGATTGAACTGTTAATTGGCGAAACAAGGGCCAGATTGGGCTTTGGGTCACACCCAATTCAGTATACAACTCAACCTGACGCAGCAAGGCCAGATGCGCCCCGAGCAACAATGCAGCAGCGCCATCACCATCCAACAGCTGATCTTGTGCCCAATAATACCACCAGCCATACAATTGAGCCGCACCAAGTTGAGCATACATTGCGGTTGATACTGGAAATTGTTGGCCCAACCAAGCTGGCAATAACGCCGCAATCTGGCTAAATCTGCCCTGTTTGAATTCAGCAAACTCTACTAGCAAGGATTGGCTCAAGCCTGCGGGCAATGCCGCCAAATCGGCCTCGATTAAACGACAAACCGCCTGATACTGCGCTTGATCATCAAATGGCTCGATCAAATTCATGCGATTTCCTTTGCATCGTTTAAACACAAACAGCCTAGAGTATTTGCTCTAGGCTGTTGTAGCATGGGATAAAACTTATCTTTTGTGAACCACTAACTCAGGCCGACCCATTGCTTGCAGCAGCCGTGGATACATCTCATACATTGGGGTGACCGCTGGCAAAAGCTTGATAATTTTGGGAATCGGGCCTTTGGCAACAATCTGACGGCGAGTTAATGCAGCCATCAAATTGATTGTGCCATGCCAAAATTGGTGGGCAATATCGGCCTTCATCGACATCACCACATCGGGCTTTAACCCAGGCACTTCGCCCCAAACCACATCGAAAAAGGCTCCCTCTTGGCTTGGCTGACGATCAGCCAGAATGCTCACAATCCCATCGGGATCATCGTAGCGATACTGAATTGAGAGGCCAGATTGCTTAATTTTGGGCGCAATTTCAGGATCGCACTTGGCCTCATCGTACAACGCACCAAGGTACTTGATCAGTTCTTCTGAATCTTTAAACACCGACATGAATGATGCTCCTCACGTATACAGGCGGTTCGGAGACGTGACGAGGGGAAAGTGCTTCGTCGCGCTTTTTGGCGATTATAAAGGCCATGCTGCACTTGCGTCAAGCCCAAGCTTTGATCACCTCGGAGTAAATTCGGAGTAGATTCGGAGTGCTAGTCCCACTCTTTGACCCACAAATCGCCTACATTCTAGCTGATCGCAGAGCATGAAGGTAACGTACTTGCAAGCATCGTAGGAGGATGTATGCCCGTAAACCGCCCCTATCGTCGATTGATTCACGCTGGAATGCTCTTGAGCATGCTCTGGTCGCTCTTCCCAGCGAGCCAGCCAGCCACCGCCCAATTTGATCAATCCAACAAAACAGTTGAGCAAGCAATTGCTCCCGATACTGGCCTTGCGCGTGACCCGCAAACTCCGCGTCTCGCAACCGCACTACCCCAAAAAGCCAGCAGCAGTGCTGATTTTATGCCTGTGGCTGCCCAAAGCTTGAGGATTCAGCCGCAACTTAATCAGGTGGTCAGGGCCAAACTTGATAGCGCCAAAACCACTGCTGTGCAATTTGAGCAAGCGCCGTTGAGTTTGTTGGTCGAGGCCGATACCTTCGCACCCGCTACCCGCTTGGAGTTTCAAGCCCAAGCCTTACCAAGCTTGACCCAGCAACTTCAACGCAGCAGCAAAAGCGAAGGCTATTTGCGCGACCAAGCTGAGCAAATTACGCTCTATCGCTTTAATATCGAAGCCCAAACCAACGATCAAGCCGCCGACTTCAAAAAACCAGTGCGTATGGTGCTCGATTTGCGCCAACTCATGCGCGATGTTCCCAGCAACTATCAACAGTTTTATTTGGCATATCAAGATGAGGCCGATCCCAACCACTGGATCGAAGTGCCAATTACCTTGCATGATGCCAAGGGTTTGATCAGCGCCGATGTTGATCATTTTTCAACGTGGGCGGCTGGCACACGGCCAGAGCGTTGGAATCCCAGCTGGGTTCCGGCGGCAGTCGCCAGTTTTAGCGGCGCTGCCACCTATGCCTACCCAATTGAAGCGCCAATGGGTCGCGGCGGGCTACAACCAAACGTCGAATTAAGCTACAACAGCCGTAGCCTCGATGGCCGGATTCGTGATGACACTGGTGCAGGCCCACTAGGCGATGCTTGGTCGATCAGCGATATTAGCATTGCGCGGGTTGGGGTAAAAACCGAATTCGTCGCGGGCTTTCCATCAAACAAACATCCCGATAATTTCCGTTTGACGATCAACGGCGCTGGTCATGAACTTTTCCCTGAGTTTCCCAACCAAACGGCCACCGCCAGCAGTATGCGCTATTTCGCCAAAGATGCTCCAGGTTATTACATCAAACGAGTGTATAGCACGGCCACCCCCAATACCGATGGAATATATTGGATTGTGGTAACGCCAACGGGTGTGACCTATCGTTTGGGCTATTACCCTCACGCCGAGGAGCACCAAGTTTGGAATATTGGCTATTGGAATGTTCAAGGTCATCAAGGCCGCCCCAATAATGAGCGCTCGGCTTTGGCTTGGCATGTCGATACGGTCACCGATCGCGCTGGCAATCAGATGACCTATCAATATGTCAACTGGACAGTCACTGAGCCAATTGAATGGTATCCTGAAGGCTCAAGCCATAAATCGACCTTGCAATTAACCACCTGGAAGAGCCGCATCGGTAGCATTAGCTACAATTACCCAAATCGGGTAACAGCCTTGCCAGTCAGCGATACGGTTGCTCAATTGAGCACGACCCCTGCTAGTCGCTTGGTGTTTACCACTAAAACCCAATTTGCCTACCTGATCGACACAATTTATGTCTATCATGGCTCGTTAACCACCCCAATCAAAGAATATCGAATTAACTTGTCGGGCCACTTCGTCAATAGCCCCGACTGTATGAACCAAGATACCCAGCCAAATATTCCGCGCTCAACCCATACCCGCGTAGTCAATGCGATCACCGTGGCTAGCGGGGTGGATGCCGACCCAGCCACTGAAGATGGTTGGACTTTACCCGCCACAACCTTTACCTACGAAGCCAAACCACATTACAACAACAATTGTTTCTATTTCTACTACCTTAAGAGCATGCGCAGCAATTATGGTGGGGAAATTAGCTTCAATTATGCCTCAGATAACCGTTGGATTGGCGAGTATAAATATCTAGGCTATGATCGCTATGTTTGGCCAATACTGGGGCAAAGCTATTATGTCGTCGAAACTTTAGCCAACGATGGCCGCAATCCTGCCGTCAAAACCACCTATAGCTATAGCCAACCCTGTTATGGCCAATGGTCGAGCAACGTTCCCGCAGGCGCAGTTACTTGTGGCGCGAGCGATGCTCCCGAATTTGGCACAATCACTGGGTTTGCCACGGTTAATCAACGCAGCTACGATTTTAACGGCACCACCTTGCTCAAACGCAACGAAACGATCTTCTCGCAAAATAGTGCCACTACCAGCGGCAAGCCCATGATTCAGCGCAATTTTGCTGGCGATGGCACGTTGTTGGATGCAACCCACAGCACCTATAACACCGATAGCCTGAATGGCTTGCCCAATATGTTCACCTATTTGAGCGAGGTTAAGCGCTATCAATATAGCAATGGCCTCGAAATTTCTACCAAGCGCACCTTTGGCTACGATATTGCCAAGCAAGCTGGCGTGCAATATGGCAATCTTACTGATACCTGGCTCTACGCTAGTGCAGCCGCTCCTACGCCCTACGAAAAACAGGTTACCCATTACACTCCCAACAATGGCCGTGCCACTGGCGGCCAAGCTTGGATCGTCAATGCACCCACAGCCAGCGGTCGCTACGATCAACAAGGTACATTTTTAAATGGCACTTGGACCTATTATGATGGTGCTAGCACTAATGCCACTGCCCCAACTCAAGGCTTGGTAACCCGCAGCCGCCAAACTCGGCCAATTGCCTGTGCCGAGATTCCGAACCCAAGCGGCTTGCCGCAACCAGCCGACTTCAATTGTGTCCATGCCTTCCAAACCATCGATAGCGATATGACCTACGATAGCTTTGGTAACCCCAAAACGACCACGATCTACAGTGGCTTTGGTTATCGTTCGCTCAAAGCCAACTTTAGCGATTCGCTCGATTGGAAGCCAACTGAAACTGGCCAACCAAATGTGAGCCAAGTGGCGACCCTGTGGTACGACAGCGATTACAATCTCTATCCAGTCAAAACCACCAACGCCTTGAATCAAGCTACAACCTATGAAATTTATGGTTTCCGCAACGATGCTGGCAACATCGCCGCCGTTGATGGTTTCCAAATTCAGACTGGCTTGCTCAAAAGTATTACCAACCCCGATGCCACGGTTGTGCGCTACGAATACGATCCATTTGGACGTTTGGTCAATACCTTTGATAGCTATAGCTTCACAGGCTTTGGCGATAGCACCAAGTGGAACGGCAATCCAGTTATTCGCTATCGTTATTGGGATAATTATTGGAACGACAGTGTGATTTTTGCCAATCCTGCTGCCAACCAACCATTCCTGATCAGCGATGAAAAGCGGCCTGGCAGCTACGCCAACCCTAGCAGCACCGGCAATTTCGCCTACAACGACCAAACCATGTACGATGGCTTTGGCCGCGCCATCCAAAGCCGCCATATTTGGGCCGATGTCGATGGACAAACCAAGCGCCAAGAAATTTATAGCACGACTGCCTACAATGCACTCGGCCAGATGATCTGCCAAACTGCGCCGTTTAACCTGCCGTTCTATAGTGATCGTGGCTTGGTTTGGCCAGCGTCGCCCTTCGTCACCACGCCATGTAGCAATAGCAGCATGGCCAAGACCCTGACAAGCTACGATGATTTTGGGCGAGTTAAACAAACCACTGCCGCCGATGGTAGCCTTAACAAAGCCAATTGGAGTTTGGTTAACAACATCACCGTTGCTGGCGAAAATCTCTTCTGGCAGCACCAGCAAATTAATCCCAAGAATCAATTGGAAATGCGCTTGATCAACAATCAAGAGCAGTTAGTTTTGCGGCGCGAATATCGTGGGCCTTCCGAAAGCCCAATCGTTTATAGCGATACCCAGTTCGAATACGATACCCTTGGCAACATCAACAAAATTAGCCGCCGCCAGCCGACCAACGCTGGTAATGGAGCCTTGCTCGCCCCCGAAGCAACGATGATCTACAACGGTTTTGGCCATAAATTGCAAATCAACGACCCTGATATGGGCACAATCAAATATCGCTACAATGCGAATGCGCGGATTATTGAGCAACGCACGCTCAACAATGCCTTGCAACCAAGCGATGATGATGTGGTTTGTTTCTATTTCGATGCACTACAACGCAATACCAGTAAAAATACCACTAACGTTGGAGCCAATTGTCCCAATACACCTATTTTGAATGGGGCGTTGTGGCTAGCCAACTCCAACTACTACACGATTGGCGCAGGCAAAATTGGCAAACTCCAATCAGTTAAATGGAATCGCGATGGCAATGGCGCGGTTGATGGCGAAACCTTCAACTATAACAGCCTTGGATCAATCACCAGCCATACGCGCACGCTCAATGGCGTAAGTTTTAGCATGCAATTTGGCGGCTTCGATGCGCTCAACCGTCCAACCACAATCACCTATCCCGATGGCGAAGTCGCGACCATTACCCATGACTTAGAAGGCGAAAATAGCCTGAGTTTGGGCAACCATGGCCCACTCGTCGCCAATGTTGAATACAACGCCCTTGGCAACCTTAGCCTGATTGACCGTGCGAACGGTGGGCATAACACGGTCTTTAATTATTATGGCGCAACTGGCACGGCCAATACTGGCAATAGCAATTTCCGCTTAGCCAGCATCAATCATCAACATAGCCTCTTGCCAAGCTATACCTACGAGTACGATCAAATTGGCAATATCAGCCGATTGTATGAAAGTGGCTCGCTCTCAGGCAATACCTACTTCAATTATGATGAATTGAATCGGCTCACCAGCACAAGCGGTATTTACACTCATCTTTATGCTTATGACAAGCTGGGCAACTTAACCAACAACAATGGCATCACCCAAACCTACAATGGCACGGGCAATCAGCCGCATGCGCTGCGTTCAACCAGCCAAGGTAATTTCTTCGAGTACGATCAAGCGGGCAACATGATCGTGCGCAACGATGCTGGCGGCCTGTATCAACAAGCCTTCGATGTTGAACAACGCTTGTATGAAGTGATCGATCAGCACGATCAAACTACGCGCTTCCGTTATGATCCCAGCGGCCAGCGTACTACCACCTTCGCTGCTGATGGCACAGTTAGCTATGATCCCTTCCCGAATTATCAACGAACGACCGTCAGCACCAGTAACTCAACCGTGGATAGCCTGAATGCAGGCATCATGTGTAGCGATTACAACCCAGAAACCCGCAGCTATGGCGGCGCTGGCTATATTATGTACAGTGAAATTCCAGTCAAACAGCGCTTTGGCAATTTACCAGTGGCCAATATTAGCGAACACTTCATCTGTGTACGCAATAATGCTGGGGTCTGGGAATACGATAACGACGCTGGTTTCTATCCATTTAGCCCCATTGCCAGCGACTTGTTGGTTGCCAATTTCAACTATGATGGCACGACAGTCAACCCATATCTCAACCAATCTGGGGCGATCAACGGCCTGCGCTATGGCTATACCACCAGCAACATGGCCTTTAGCAAAGATGTCTTTAATGGAGCCAGCAACCCAAGCGAGTTCCAAATTGCTGGAACCCACTTCAAAACCTATTCATTTGCCCAAAGCGTTGCCAACCATGGCTATGGCGTTGCCTGCCAAGATGGTGCAACGGGCACGGGCTACCTGATGTATAGCGCTGAATCAGTGCATAGCCGCTTTGCCCAGCAAGCACCTGATAGCAACAACGCTGCCCACTTCATCTGTGTGCGGCACAACGGCCAAACCTGGCAATACGATAATAATCTTGCCTATTTCGCCTTCACGCCACGCCAAAGCGACCGTTTGATCGGCGCAATCGATTTCAGCAACGATAGCTTCACTAGCTATGTTGGCCAAACTGGCACGATCTTGGGCATTCAAAAAGGCCTGAGCAGCAGCAATCTCAGCATTACAGTCAATCAATGGAATGGCGAAAGCAACTCTGGTGAATTTGGGCTTGCTGGCTTGAATTTCACCCCCCAAGCCTACGAAGTAACGATCACGTCGGCAGGCATGGGCATCAATTGTTTGGATAGCGCAACGGGCACTGGCTATATCATGCATAGTCGCCAAGCCTTAAACCAACGCTTTAGCCAATCGATTCCAGCCCAACTTGCCAGCAAACACTTTGTCTGTGTGCGCTACAACAGCACACTCAGCACATGGCAATACGATGATGGCAGCAATTATCATGGCTTCACGCCACGCCCAAGCGACACCTTGGTTGCCAGCGTCAATTTCAGCACCGACCAAGTAACCAGCCTTGTGGGAGCAACCGACAGCGAATTTGGCATAACCAAAGGCTTTGCCAGTGGCATTAGCATCGTAGCCAATCAATGGGGCGGCACGAACAATGCTGGCGAGTTCCAAGTTATTGGCAACACGATCACCACCCATACGATTGATATTGCTAGCAAAACCGTCGCCATCGCTGGCACACCAATCGCTACCCGCCGTAAACATAGCGTCGCCACAACCTTGGTTGATCAAGCGTTGGTGTTCGTCTATGTTGATAAGTTAGGCAGTGCCAACACCTTGATGGATCAAACTGGCACAGCGATTTTGAACAATGTACGCTATCTGCCATTTGGTGAGGAGCGCTTAGGCCTCAACTCAGCCTATAGCAATCGTGGCTTTACGGGCCATCAAGAAAACCGTGATCTCGGCCTAACATATATGAATGCACGCTTCTATTTGCCGAGCACTGGCCGCTTTATCAGTGCCGACAGCATGATTCCTGAGCCGAGCAATCCCCAAAGTTTCAATCGCTATAGCTATGTCTACAACAACCCAATCAACGCGACTGATCCTTCGGGTCACTTGCCAGGCGATAATGAGCAGCCAAATCTTCCACCATATAGCCCAATTCCTCATATGGAATATAGTGCCTACCTAAAATGGCTCAATTTCTGGGATGACTATACGTATGATGATAATCCGTACCTTGTTATCAAACAAGGCGATCAACTTGTTGAGAGTTCAGTAGCAGTAAAAGCTGGGCCCGCTAGCATCAGCCAAGATAACGTTAGCGTCGCAGCAAATTTGGGGTTAATAGGTGGAGAGGTATCAATTCCAGCATCATATGAGCGGGATTCAAGTGGCAATTTCTTGGAAACAATGTGGGAAGGAACGTCAGGAAAGATCTTACTTGGTCCACAAATTGATTTGGGTATTGTAGAGGTAATGCCCTTAGCCTTGGGAATTGACCCATTTACGGGTAAGATTACGCTTGAAACAAGTGCAGGGATCGGGGCGCTTGAAGGCAGTAACACAATTAATCCTTTTGCAAAAACTGATACTATCTATGTTTTGCAAATCAGCGATGAATTGCATGACAAGCTGATGGGTCGAGATCCATGTGCCTTGAGTGTTTCGTTCCAAGATCAACAAGCAGCATGGACTGAATTAATCAATGTGGTTAACAGCTATGGTTTTAATGGCACCGACCCACGCTGGACAATCGATTCAATCCCAAAATATATCTACAATGGTGAAGAAACTACTCCATAATTAAGTTCACATTTGTTGGTAGGCCGTCGATCAAGGTTGATCGACGGCCTTTTTTAATGCTTATTCCGGAATAATTCCATGCGCTCGTTCAAAGGCAATTCGTAAGCTGCCAATTTGACTGCGATGTTCGGCTTCGTGCTGGCAAAGATGATGCAGCACCCATTCAGGCGTAACTGCATAGGCCGCCAATTCACGCACTCGCCGAAAATCTGCTAAATCTATGTGATTAAATGTGGCCAAAAGTAATTCGCGCACCTGTTCGAGGCGGGCACAATGTTGAGCTAAATCTTGACCAAAAACTGGAGTTAATAAGCCTTGTTTGGTTCGATGGGGGTAGGGTAATAAACTCGCAGCTGGCTCAGGATAGGCATCCAAGCCCAACACTTCATCATACAACCAGTCGGCTTCAATCAGGGCAATATGATACAGCACACTACCAATCGTGCTATCACCATGGGCTGGTTGCCAATCAATCATGGCCTCGCTTAGTTTGGCAATTTCCTCGTTCGTGCGCCGCCGAGCATCTTGCAAGGCCCAGAGCCACACGCCAATTTCGGCCACCGAATGGGTTGATTCAACAATTTTTTGTTCGCGCAAAGGCGTTCTCCTTAAATAATCATAAGCCCTAGTATGCGTAGCCCAAGCCTCATTGTCGTCGTTCTTCAGCCCGATCAAACGCCAGATTTTCGAGTAAATTTGACAATTTGAATTCCCATGCTATATGATGACTTATCAGTCATAATTAATGACTAATAAGTCATCAAAAAGAACTATGAGTCTCAATACAAAACAAGGAGGTTTGGATGGATCAACAATCGACTTCAAGCCCTCCGCTGCCCATGCGTTCGTTGCGTGAACGCCAACGCGAAGAACGCGCTGCGCTCATTCTTGAAGTAGCCCAACAAGTTTTTAGTGAAAAAGGCTATATCGAAACCTCGATCGATGAAATTGCGGCGCGAGCGGGCATCGCCAAGGGCACAGTTTATTTGCATTTTGCCAGCAAGGAAGAGCTAGTAGTGGCCTTGTTCGAGCAACAGTTCAAGCAATTTTTGCAGCAAATTGAGCAGATACTTGGCGAAAGCTTACCGATGCGCCTGCGGCTTGAGCACTTACTGCTCGATGTCTATACGCGGATTCAAGCCCAAGGCAACCAAGTCTTGATCGATCTCAATCCGCGATTGGGATTAACCACCAGCCTGATCAACAAACGGCCTGATCTTGCCGCTTACAGCACCCAAGCCATGGAATTGATTAGCGGATTGATCAGCGAAGGTCAAAGCAATGGCGAACTTGATCCCAATGTGCCAAGCATGGTGATGGTAGCAAGCCTGGTTAATATGCTCTCGCCCAATAGCTACGAACGCCTGCTGACCAGCGGCCAGATCACGCCAGCCGAACTGGCGGGCTATCTCAGTCGAAGCTTTTTCCCCAACCTTTAAATCATCGCTACTAACATAGGAGTTTTGAAGATGACGATTGCTGTTCGTTCGCTACCGCATCGGCGCAGCCGTTTTGCACTGGATATTGCACTCGAAGTTAAACGCCAAGGCACATTGCAATTTTTTGAATCGACGTGGCGACGCTATGGCGACCTTGCCCATCTACAACTTGGCTCGCAGGATATGTTTTTAGTGGTGCATCCTGATCATGTTCGGCGAGTGATGGTCGAGCAACGTGACACGTATTCAAAAAAGGCCAGCTATGAAGGTGTGCGCAAATTGTTGTTAGGCGATGGCCTAGTAGCCAGCACTGGCAGCCTATGGCGGCGACAGCGCAAATTGATGGCTCCATTTTTCACGCCTCGGGCAATTGAAACCTATTTGCCAATCATTGTTGAGGATGGTGCATGGTTTCGCGAACGCTGGAGTGCTGCGGCTAAACGCGGAGAGCCACTCGATATTCTAACCGAAATGTCGGTACTCACCGCCTCGATCATCTTAAAAAGTATGTTTAGCCTTGAGGCTGATGATACGATTGCTTGGGTTAAACATGCGGTCGAAACCATGATTGGCTTTGCCTCAAGCCGCCAACTGAACCCAGTTCATGCGCCACTTTGGATGCCAACGCCTAAAAATCGCGCCTATCTAGCGGCCCGCCAACGGGTTAATCAGTATATTCAGGGCATCATTGCCGAGCGCCAACGCCAAGCACCCGACCAATGGCCCAACGATTTGCTGACCCGTATGATGCAGGCCCGCGATGAGGAAACTGGCGAACCAATGTCCACAATCTTGTTGCGCGATGAAGCAATTACGGTCTTTTTTGCTGGCCACGAAACCACTGCCCGCACCCTATCATTTTTGTGGTATGCCTTGGCCAACAATCCTGAGGTCGCCGAACGCATGCAGGCCGAAATCGATAGCGTATTGGGCGATGCTGCGCCAACCCTTGAACACCTCAAACAACTGCCCTATACCTTGCAAGTAATCAAAGAAACCTTGCGGCTTTACCCCGCCGCCCCGATCTATGCCCGTGATGCGGTAGCTAGCGATGAATTCGCTGGCATTAAGGTGCCAGTTGGCTCACGCATGACGATCATGCCCTATCTTACCCATCGCCACCCTGATTTTTGGGATGAGCCGCTGCGTTTCGACCCTGATCGCTGGTTACCAGAGCACGAAGCCCAGCGTCACCCCTTTGCCTACCACCCATTTGCCGCTGGGCAACGGATTTGCATCGGCAATAATTTCTCGTTATTTGAATCACATGTGGTGGTTGCTATGTTGGCACGTCATTTTGCCCTACGCAGCGTACCAAATCACACCCCGCAAGTCTGGATGGATGGTACGCTTGGCTCGCGTAACGGCTTGCCCATGTTCGTCACTCAGCGCTAAACCACCAAAACAAACTCAAGTAACGGCTCATAACTGGATAATTATGGGCCGTTGTGTTGCGCTTGCTTGACATCTAAGCTTGGCAAGTCGATAATCCTAGCCGAGAAGTAGGCCGACACGAACACTATGCAATTTACGGTTAAACAGCTAAAATTTGGCACACCCATAGCTCCGCTCATCCTCTTTGGATTAGGGTTACTCCTTTACAGCACAACCTTACTGCCTGGGCTTGGTGGCGGCGATACTGCTGAATTTCAACGGGTTGGGCCAACCCTTGAAATTGCCCATAGCACTGGCTATCCGCTGTATAGCATGCTGACATGGCTTTGGAGCAAATTATTGCCCGTTGGCAGCATTGCATGGCGGGTTAATCTTTTTTCTGCCGTTGTCGCCGCACTTAGTCTCACGCTGCTTATGCAAACAGCATGCAGATTAGGCCTTGCGCAAGGCTGGGCTTTGGCTTGCGCCGGAATCCTAGGATTATCACCAACCTTTTGGCAGCAGGCAACTCAAGCCGAAATTTATGCTTTGGCTGGGTTATTACAAATTGGCACGATCTGGCTGATTGTTGCATGGCAGCAACAACGAGCACCGTTTTGGCTGCTTGGGCTGGCCGCAGGCTTGATGCTGGGACATCATCGCACTAGCATTTTTTTGTTGCCTTGGATGTTGATCGCGGCCTGTTGGCAGCAACGGCCTAGCCTGCGCCAAATGCTCTTGGCTATCGGTGCTGGTGGATTAAGTTTCGTTGCATATTTCTATATTGTGTGGCGTACTCCTGCTTGGCAGAATGGCTGGAGTGTGTTGCATGAGTACCTGCTTGGGAGTGCAGGCGGAGCATGGTTTGACCCACAACGAGCGCTTGAACAAGGCTGGCAACGGATATTCGAGGTTCAAATGCAGCTGTTTGGGCCACAATTAACTTGGCTTGGTTGGGGTTTGGCTGGCTATGGTTGGTGGCAAGCTTGGCAAAAACAACCTGCCTTAGCGGTTATGCTCGGCGGTAGCTATTGTAGCATCCTCGGCTTTTGCCTAGCCTACTTTGTTGATGATCTCGCGGCTTTCGGGCTGAGTGCCTATATAGCGCAAGCCTTATTAATTGGTTTTGGTTTGGATGCCTTACCTTGGAAACGTTTGGGGTTTGGCTTAGCTATAGGGATAAGTGGCTGGCTCGCTTGGCACACTTGGCCTCAGATTAACCAGCAAAATACGGCTCAGCTTGAGCAGCTTGCTCGCCAACGTTTAGCCGAGCCGCTGGCAGCCCATAGTTTGGTGATTGGCGATGGTTGGAGCATTGAAAGTTTGCGCTATTTGCAAGCAGTTGAGCAGCAACGGCTTGATCTTGAATTCAGCTTCCAAGCCGATCAACAACGGATTCGTGATCAATTGGCTCAGGGACGGCAGGTTTATGCGCTCCAAGCAATTCCTGAGTTAGGCTTGCAACATCGTAAAGTTGGTGATTGGTGGCAGATAGCGAATATTCCACAGCAATTTACCCATCAAACGAATATTGCATGGCAGAATGGTATTCAATTAACTGGATTGGAACTGCCAAGCCAAGCCCAAGGCCAATTACTGATCGGGCTGCGGTGGCAAACCCAAGCCCAATTACCAAGCTTAATTCGGTTTGTGCATGTACTTGATCAAGCTAATCGTTTAGTAGCCCAAACTGATAGCCCAACCAATCCTAGCAGTCAAGTCTGGCCAATTGGCCAAGCGCAAAGCGACTTGCTAGCGGTGAATTTGCCGCCTAATTTGCCAGCAGGCCAGTATCTGATCATTGTTGGATGGTATGATCAAGCTGGTCAGCGGGTTGTGCTTAATCCTCAGCAAGATACCTATCAGCTTGGCAAGGTACTGATTAATTAGCAGCAATATCTCAAATTTGAGCCAAACGATTAACCACTGGACGATTTCCCATCAAGCAGCTATACTGGGCAGTACCTCCCCTATCAGCAATCTGGCCATCAGCGAAGAAGGCTCTGGTGGTCGAATCACTAAACGCAACGAGGCACTGGGGATAGCAACCACCGGATCAAGCACTTAACGTACGATCTGGCGTGGGTTTGACCAATGCTTGCTACCACCCATCTGATTGGCTTAAATCCCCCCAACTCAGCGTAGAGTTGACGTTTCAAATCAAGGAGTTTGTATGTCAACTAGCAACCAAAACTTGCCAAACCTCGCCGCAATTGCCCTCGATGACTTGGCGCTCGGCCCACAAACCATCTCAACTCGCAACCATGCCAAGCACTATTTGCCACAATTTCAAACTGGCTTTACGCCGATTGTTCCGCTGATTGCCGACACCAATGATCTTGAATGTGAGCTAAGCGAAGCGCTCGATTCGCCACCTGATGTCTAGATCGTGGTCGCCAAATACCTATTAGCGCGGTGGTAGCGAGCTAATTGGCACCAAAAATTCGCCATAGAGTTTCAAGCGTTGGCTACTTGTGCAAAGAATAATCAGTTTGGGAGCGATTTCGAGTAAACGGCGCAACCACAAAGCATCATCAGGATGGGCCTGATATCCCAATAAGATTAGCAACCCATGGCGGCCTTGAAAAAGTTGACTCAGTTCGGCAGCGCTTAGCGCAGGTTTAAACTGCCCATAGTCAAGCAGGCGCATGACTAAGGCTTGCTCTAGTCTGTTGGTTAAATCAATCCATAAACAGCCATCCTGAAAAGTTGCCTGAACCTCATGGGCAACCGCAAGCACCAACTGCTGTTGCAAAGCCCAATCATCGCCAACAACATTAATCAAGCGCACGCCCTGCCCAAGTAATTGCAGCATCCTCTGATAGGCAGGTAAACTTCGATCAACAGCCACACTTGCTGGCAAACGTGCGGCTCGCTGCAATTGCTCAAAGCCTGAGCTGGTAGTTTGAAACAACGGATGGTGATTGAGCGCATGGGTTAGGCTAGCGATCAACTTGCGTTGATGCCGATGAAACGTTGCTTTATGAATATGTAACTGCTGGAGATAGTCATCAACTGAAGCACCAGGCTGGGCTAAAATCACCAGCAACAAACGCTGCTCAGCCTCCTTCAAGCTGATAGTTTTTAATAATTCATACCATTGCTGAATTCCGCCACAAGCTAGCATCAGTTGGGTGATTGGTGGCTGATCAAGCACCTTTTCCGGTGTATAAATCAAATCAGCCACCTGTTCCTCAGTTAATAGCATCTTCAATTCCCATCGAAATCGATAAACCAAAATTCACGATTGCCAAAAGTGGCATGATGCATCGCCAACAAGTCGGTATAGCGCACGACCAAAGCTTCAGGGTACGCCAAAATCACCTCTAAAACCCGCCGTTGCTTGGCTTTCAACGGAAATTCAAGCAACTGTTGGCGCATCTGCGGTAATCCACCCGCTTCGGCAATAATGGTAGCCCACCTATCATGCTGTAACAGCCGTTGCGGATAATGCAACAGATCATGCACAACTGCGTCATTCCATTGAAGTGATGCTTGTGTCATAGGATCGTGCGCTCTTTCAGACAAAGCTAGATATTCATTAACAAGAACTTAATTGAACCTGCGAGTTTATGGTGAACTACCACGCCCACAAGGGGCGTGGCTTCTGCCTTCAACGACGGCTACCAGCGTTTCACTGGGTTTACACCATCTCCAGCAGCGTTTTGGCTTTCCGTCGTCCCAACGGCAAGCAGGCGTAGCCCTTCATGCAGCATGTTGATCGCCGCGTTGCCATCACGATCATGGGTCGTGCCACAGGCGTGGCATGTCCAGATTCGATCCGCTAGCGTCAAGGCGTTTTTGGCATGGCAGCAGTGACAGGTCTTCGATGAGGCGTAGAAACGCTCTACCTTAATCACCCGTCGTCCATGCCATTCCGCTTTATCGTGCAGCATTTGCATGAAGGTACTCAGGGCGGCATCACTGAACGACTTGGCCAGCTTGGTTTTCACAAGGCCTTTGATATTCAGATCTTCGATGCACACCACGTCGAATCGTTGAACAATCCCCAACGCATGCTTGTGCAGCCAATCGGCGCGTTGGTTACTGATTCTCTGGTGAATTTTGGCAACGCGCTTCTTTGCTTTGGTGCGGTTGCTACTGCCCTTTTGAGCGCGAGATAGTTTGCTCTGAGCGCGGGCAAGTTTCTTCTGGTTTCGGCGGTAGAACTTCGGCGGCGCAGTTTTCTCGCCTGTTGACAGGGTGGTGAATGATTCAAGCCCCACATCGATTCCCACAGGATGATCATCTGTAAGTGGAGTATCATGGCGGTCGATATGACAGACAAATACGACCCACCATGCGCCCGTTGCATCTTGTTTGATCGTTGCACCCTTCGTTATGCCTTGCAAGGGGCGATGAATAACCGCCTTCATCAGCCCGATTTTTGGCACGCTGATGGTGTGTTCATCAACCACGACCACACCTTGCGGGAACCGTAGGCTGTGCGGGGTGATTTTGCGCGACTTGAAGCGCGGATACTTTGCGCGTTTGGCGAAAAAGTTGGTAAAGGCCGTTTCTAAATCCATCAGCGCTTGTTGCAACGGTTGCGAATGGCAATCACGCAAAAAAGCCGTTTTGGGCTGACGTTTCAGATCAACCAACATCGCCGCAAGCCGTTGATAACTCAGTCGTTGACCCGTTGTTTGGTAGTGGGTTTGCTTGCAGTGCAATGCCCAATTCCAGACAAAGCGTCGGCAACCTGCCCACTGTACCAAGGTTTCGACGTGGGTTGGTGTGGGTTGAAGACGGTATTTGTAACAACGGGTCAGCGTTCGCATGATTAGGCTTCCTTTTGATTGGCGCTATACATGGCAATGGTTTGGGCGGAAACCGTTCCCGCCGAACCGTAATAGCATCCATCAGTCCAAAGCCCACTACCCCAAAAATGGCGGCGTTTCAGCGTTGGGAACGTGCGAAACACATCCACAGCAAGGATGCTTTTCAACGTCTTCCCAATCACCATGGGTGCGGTTGTGGGCGGTGCTGAGAGAAACAAATGCACATGATCGGGCATCACTTCAAGGGCTAATTGATCCCAACCATAGCGGGTGCAGATTGTTGGTATGACTGCCTTGAGGTGATCGGCAATGCGTCCCTTAAGCACGCAATGCCGATATTTGGTAACAAACACCAAATGATAGTTAAGGTTATACACACTGTGGGACGTGCGTTTGGTTGGCGTTTGCATCGTTAGGCTACGTCCGCCGCAACAGTTTCCTTCTCGCGACGAGCCTTTGCCAGATGGGCAACAATCGACGGTGCAGCGTCAAACCCCTCACTATTCTCCTTTGTCTCCATGTCACCATACAAGAAGTGCTGACGATCCATATGTGCGCGTTCAAGCAATGGCCCAACGTGGGGGAGTTTGGTAAGAAACAGATAGAGTGCATAGGTATCATCGGGGCAAAGTCCGTAGGCAGGTTCATCACGACGGGCTGCATAGACCGTCAGAGCGCCATCGGTTCCAACGGTAAATTCAATACCGCCGATGTTGTACGAAAAGACTGGCACAACATCCACCTGTTGGGCATTGGCTTCAGCTTCAACGGTCACGACTTCAGCACTATCGGTGGCAGCTTCTTCATCAGCCAAGGCAGTGACAACTTCCAAGGCAACTTCAGCATCTTCAGGGGTTAGGTCGCTAATATCGGCGTGTGAGGCACGGCGCAACATCTCGTAGACCAATTCGTTTAAGCGGCTTTCGCCTTCGCTATAGGAGCTGGCATAGCCGATCAATTCGCCGTTCAGGTACAAGGCGAAGTCTTTGGTTAGACGGTCGTAGCGGATTGCTTTGGTGAATGCTGGTGTGGTAGAATTGTTGGCGGTCATTTGAAAGCCTCGATCTTTCTGTGACTATGCCCTGTTGATGTTCACAGCACCAACAGGGCGCTTTTGTTTATTGATAAGAAAAGTATAGCACACTCTATAGAGTTATTCAATAGAGAATTATACATCATTGACTAGAGAGATGTATAGTCTTATACTGTACCTTGGACTGTTCTATTAGGAGGCGGCAAATGACCTATCTGCGAATCAAAGAACTTGCCGAGGAACAGGGGTTGAACATAACAACCTTTGCACGTAAGGCTGAGTTGTCCTACACAACAGCCCACAATCTCTGGCACGACAGGACAGATCAACTCAACAGAAGAACTCTTGACCGCGCCGCAACGGCGTTAGGGGTAACTGTTTCAGATCTTTTCGGCGGCAAGCCAGGTGTGCCACAGGAAGCCGATCAAGGGGCGGATGAGGGCGACACCAAGCGCAGTGGGGTATAACAATGGATGGCATAACAGATGAATTGATAGCAGCATTTTGGGCAAAAGTAGATCGTTCTGGTGGTCCTGATGCCTGTTGGCCTTGTGGCAAGGGATACAGCCCTCGATCTATTGAGATTTCGCCGGGCAGATATATGGTCGCAAACAGACTTGCCTACGCGCTTACCTATGGGGCAGTTGATAGCAAACTGGTGGTTCGACACCGATGCGCGAATAGTGTTTGCTGTAATCCCTCGCATCTCGTGTTGGGGACACAACGCGATAATAGCCTTGATTGGGTCGTGCGTAAGCGATTGGGCGTGAAGCGGGGTGTATTACTCATCCATGAAGAAATCATTTAACATGTCACAGTTGCAGCGCCAAAGCGGTCTGACCATTGGAATGATCCGGCGTTACTGGTATAACGAAACAACTGAGGTAAATCTAGAGGCGCTAGACAAGTTGGCAACATTACTAGGTGTTACACCTGGTGAACTACTGAAACACGGAGAGCACAAAGCCGAGGATAATAATTGAAGCCCTCACGCTGCTACCAACAGCCGAGGGCGCGGCTACACCGAACCAAGGAAGGCATAGCGACGGCTATTATACCCGATAATAGTCGTTTTTTGACTGTATGAGATATAGTATGTTTCACGCAGTCAAAACAACCGAACCACGTTTGATTGCTATTCACGAGATAGCCTGCTATTTCTCTCTTTAATTGCTCTTCGTCAGAACTAGCACGCATTCATCCCACGCCCACAAGGGGCGGGGTGTTCTGCGGCAAACCTATAAAGCGTTGAATACTACTTGGCAGGACATACCAATCCAACCAATCGATCAATAAATAGTTTGCTTGGGCTTCAAGTAAGTCTGCATTGATTAAATCTAGCGAACGTCCATCCAATTCAAGCAGTTGGGGAGCGCGAATCGCTTGCGGCAACATCGCTAATAACCCTAAAAGTTGTTGGGTGGTTGGTTGTAATGCGGCATAACTCCACTGAATGAGCTGCCCTAGGCTTTCAAAAGGCTGCATGTTCATGGTGCGAAGTTGTGTCCCAAGCGTCGCCAAATCATGGGTTGCAGCTAAACCAGCGGCTAATTCTAAAGCGAGGGGATTTCCGTCAAGCAGCTGACAAATCTGAATGAGTATTCTCCGTTGATCTAGCTTGGTTAGATCAATCGGCTGAAACGTCGTTAATCGTTCAAGCAAGAGTTGCAAGGCAGGATTCTCAGCAAGCAAGGTAGGTTGATCGTCACGTTGAACATAACCAAGCGGTTCAACATGATGTAAACATTCATTCGGCACATTTAGCCGCTGGCAGCCAGTCGATATAACTCGCACAAACGGCGCAGCCTGCAACCCATCAATCAACCAAGCCGCCAGTTCTGGTTGATTCAGATTATCAATGATCAGCAAGATTTGGCGTGAACCAAAATAGGCTTGAAACCGCTGGCGTGGATCGTCGCATAACGGATCAAGCCCAAGTTGGCTTAAACAATGCTCAGCAAGCGCCGCCAACTCAATGCCATCATTCAGCCGCAATAGGCAAATTCCATCACCAAACATTGAGCTAACCCGTTGGCTCATTTCCAAGGCCAACCGTGTTTTACCCGTTCCAGCCGCGCCAACCAAGCTAATCCAATGACAGCCTTGATCAAACAGCAATTGAATTCGCTCAAGATCGAGGGTTCGGCCAATAAAGCTGGTTTTGGGCGTGTGGTTGGGCAATTGCGCCGATTCTGAGGCAGGGTGATCATTGGCAAGTGGCACTGGTAATAAGCCACTCAAACGCTGGCAGAGTGCCTTATGTTGGCGATGAAAGGTGGCTGGATGAATTGCCAACACATCGCAATAATATTCAACTGTGGCATCGGGATAGTCGAGCAATGCGTTGAGCAAGCGCAATTCTTTGGTTTTAAGTGGATAGGTTAAGAGGTGTTGACGCAGTTGCCGAATGCCGCCAAATTCAGCGATAACCAGCGTCCAAGTAGGATGCTCCAGCAGCCGTTGCGGGTAGTTTAACAGCGTATGCACAACGTCGGCTGTCCATTGTAGTGTTTTTGGTGTGGTCATAGCAGGGTCGCCCTATCGTACCCAAATTAAGCTAAAACCATTCTCATCGGTTGGCTCTCATGCCAACCTTCGCCCCTCAACTCCGCTCAAGATACGCTTAACTCAACAAACCGTTGCGCTTCAAGAAACCACTTAAGGCCTCGTCGCTTGGCTCAGTAATCACCGTGCCACGATCATACGAGCGAGCTTGGCGGCCTGCTGGCAATGGCGCTGGCGCTTCGAATGGCACATTGCTGCCCGCTTCGGCAATCACAATTGTGGGCACACTGCGATGCCCAACCCACCCCTCAACCAAGGCTCCTGCCTCAGCATCTTGATCGATATTGATCTGGGTGTAGGCCACGTTGTTAGCGGCCAAAAAACGCTGCGAACGAGCCAAATCCGGGCAAAAGCTCGTTCGACCATACACGACGACATGTTTACTCACAAGAAACCTCCATAAGCACCGCTGGACAAGGATAAAATGAGGTGCGCTATGATCGTACTTCGCTTTATGCCATTGTCAAACGCCAGAACACCTCGTACAATGAAGGGCAGCGACGCAATGGAGAACTCCCATGCCTGATGCAAGCAATGGCCATGTGTTAATCGTCGAAGATGACCTCAGTATTAGCCGGATGTTTCAACTGCTGCTACGTGATGCTGGCTATCGCGTATCATTGGCCAACAGCAGCGAAGAAGCTTTGCAATTTGTCCGCGTCATCACTCCTGATATTATTTTGTTGGATATTTCCTTGCCCGGCATGAATGGGGTTGATCTCACTCGCCATTTGCGCAGTAACCCCGCAATTCCCTTTATTCCAATTATTCAAATCACGGCGCTCGGCGATTTGCGCACCAAAGTTGCCGCACTTGATGCTGGGGCCGATGATATTTTAGTCAAGCCAATCGAGTTATCCGAGCTTTTGGCGCGTTTGAGGGTAATGCTGCGGTTGCAAAAAAACCGCCGTGGCCTCGAAGAATCGACCCGCCAAATGCATATTTTATATGCCATCAGCCAAACGCTCAACAGTTCGCTCGATATTAATAGCATTTTGCGCGATTTGGTGCTGCAATTAGCCAATGCCTTGGGCGCAGTTCGCACCTCGATTATTTTAGTTAACGATCATAACACGCCATTTTATGCCTCGTCGGTCAAAGAAACCCTCAACACCGAGAGTATTCAACGGGTCATTCGCGATGGTGTGGCCGGATGGGTTATGCGGGCCATGAAACCGTTGATCATCGCCGATACCGCCCGCGACCCTCGCTGGATCTCGCTTGATCGTCGCACCGAAACCACCCGCTCGATTTTATCAGTACCACTAATTCATCAAGGGATTGTGGTTGGTGTGGTTACCGCAGCCCATACCCGTACCAATTATTTTACCCAAGAGCACCTTGAATTAGCCCAAAATATTGGCAACCAAAGCGTTACAGCTTTTAATCACGCCCAACTTTTTCAAACCACCGTCCAACAAAAGAGCCTGCTCGAACGCCGCTCGCAAATGTTGGAAGAATTGTTGAATGTCGGCGAGCGCTTGAGCCTCAATTTGCCCTTGCAAGATGTTTTGAATGAGTTAGCCCAAGCGATTCATCGTTCGTTGGGTTTTCGCCAAGTGATTATTCATGTGTTTGGGATTGATGATGTTGAGCCAGCCCAAGGTGTAGCCGGAGTTCAGCGCGAACAAATTCAACAACTCTGGACCAATGCCCAGATTCAGCAAAGCATTGTCCCGTTGCTGCGGGAGCGGTTTCGCATCAGTCGCTCGTATTTCGTGCCTTCAGGCTATAAGCTTGACGACGAAGAAACCAATCAACTGCCATTTGGCGCGATTGGGATTCGCCAAGCCGATTATTTGTTTGTGCCCTTGGGTAGCCCGCAACAATTGCTTGGACTGATGATCGTCGATCTGCCAAATAATTTGATCACCCCCGATTTAGCCACGATTCAGGCGCTCGAAGTCTTCGCCAACCATGGCACAACCGCAGTTAACAATAATCGCTTGTTTGCGCGAGAGCATACCCGGGCCAATCAATTGCAATTGTTGGTTGAATTAGGCCGTAATTTCGCCGAGCTGATGACTCCCGATCAACTATTGCGCTTGGTTGCCTCTTTGGTTCGCCATAGTTTTGGCTTCAACAGCGTGGCAATTTTGCTCAAGCACAATAACGAATTCATGCTGCGAGCCGGAACCCACAATTTTGCCCATAATCCCTACAACCAACCATTGAGCATCGATGCGCGAATTTTACAAGCCTTAGAGCACTACCAAAGCTGGCTCAGCAACAATAGCGAGCAGTTTTGCTTAAATTATGAGTGGGGTGAGCCAACGATCGTCGCCGAGTTGATCGTGCCCCTCCATACCCACGAAGGCATTCAAGGCCTCTTGGTGATTGGGCATAGCGATCCAAGTGCCTTAGATGGCCTCACTCAATCAATTTTAGGAGCAATTGCGGTTCAGTTGACCGTTGGGTTGGATAACGCCAAGCTGTTTTTGCGCGAACAAGAATATATTCAACAACTTAATCGAGTTAACGACATTGCCCTACAACTAACCAGTACCACCACCGAGCCAGCATTTCATGAGATTATGCAGCAAGTTGCGGCCATGTTTCAGGCTCCCCAAAGTATGTTAGTGTTGGTTGATCCCGATCAGCGCCAGATTACCCGCAGCATTGCCTACCCACAATCGTGGTTGCACGAGCTACCAGCCTTGCCAGAGTTATTGGCCAGCCTCGACGAAAGTCGCGTACAAATGCTCAACCACCAGCATGCCTCGGCTTTAGGCGAAGTATTACGTCAAGCTGAAGTGAATACTGTGGTGGTAGCCCAGTTGTATAGTGCAGAACGCTTGCAAGGCCTTTTGTTGATTAAGCCCGCTGATATGCACTATGTTTGGCGCTCGAATGACCGTAATTTGTTGCAAACCCTGGCCACGCTATTTGCCCAAGCCTTGGAAAACCAACAACTGCAAGCCCAACGCCTAGAACGTTTACGCGCCGATTTACAACGCTACATGGCTCCGCCCTTGGTTGAGCAATTGCTTAGCGAAGGTGGTTTTGGCGAGGCTAGCGAACGCGATATTGTGGTGCTATTTGCTGATTTGCGTGGGTTTACGGCGCTCAGCGAAAATCTCGCACCCCAAGTCGTGGTCAAGCAAATTCTCAATCGTTTTTTTGATGAAATGACTGCTGTACTCTATCGTTATGATGCGATTATCGATAAGTTTTTGGGCGATGGCTTGATGGCGGTTTTTGGCTCGGTGCGGCCATTGCCCAACGATGCTGAACGTGCCATGAATGCCGCAATCGATATGCAGCAAACCTTCGCCAAACTGCAAACTGAATGGCAAGCCAGCTTTGGTTATGCAATTGGCTTAGGGATTGGCATGAGTTGTGGGCGGGCAGTGGTTGGCAATATTGGCTCAGCCCAACGCATGGATTACACCGTAATTGGCGATGTGGTAAATACGGCTAGTCGCTTGGTGGGGATTGCCGAGGCTGGGCAAATTATTATCACCCAGCCGTTGGCCCAACGTTTGAAGCGGCATAAACGCCAACTTGAGGAGCTTGAACCAGTTCAACTCAAAGGCAAACGCGAATTACAAGCGATCTACGCCATTCGTAAGTCACGCTAAATCCCCTCACCCTCAGCCCCTCTCCCACTGCGGTTGGCGACGGGTGTTCTACCCTTCGGTTCCCCCTCGCTCGCTCGGCGGGAGAGGGGGCAGGGGGTGAGGGCATGAAAATCGACGGTGCATTCCACCCAACCACTGTAAAAACCTACCCCTATAGGGCTAGGGGTAAGGGAATGCACTTACTCGCTAAACCACTCCAATTGGCTTGGTTGGAAGCTTGGCACGGCATAGCGCAAAAACGTATGCAAGCCTTCCAAATCCACCGAGGTTAAGTGATAACGCAAATCGCGTAGATATTTGGCACAAACGCCAGGCGATATGCTAATCCGCGGTGCATACAGTTGAGCCAATTCATCGATGCGCATGAGATTTTCGGCTTTAGCGGCCCGCAAGGCTGGTACAATTCCAGCTTCCCGCACAGCCTCAGCTTGATCGCGCCGCACGACCCAAACTGCAAAGACAAATGGCAAGCCACTGAGTTTTAGCCATTCGTCGCCCAGATCAAAGCAGTAGGGCAAACCACGTTCGCCCAAATGCCGACGGGTGGCTGCTTCAACTAAAGCTTTATCACCAATCATCAAGCCAGCCTGACATTCTGCCAACATTGCATCAAGATTCGAGGCCATAGAACGCCACTCCGGTTGAATGCGGTAATGGCGCTCGCACAGCACTCTGAGCAAATTGATGCTGGTAGCCGAATCGGTGGTTAATGCAACTGGCTGGCCGTCGAGTTGGCGTGGATCAGCCGACCACGAAAAGAGATTGACACTATTGACTGCTCCAATCGTGGCAATCGAGAAATCACGCACCACTAACAACTCATCAGCATGCAAGGCCCATTCATAGACCGACATTGGGGCAACCGCAACCTCGCCGCGTAAAACCGCCGCATTGATCGCCGTTGGCACTCCGCGTTGGACAGGCACATGCGGCAAACGCTCGGTAATGCCATAATCCATCGGTTGTGTATTTAAATAATCAATTACACCAAGCATAAAATTTAAAAGCGTGAGTACGCTAGGCGACTCACGCGATAGGCAAGGCTTCGGGCAAATGCTCCAAACCCTGCTATTAGTTCACAGCAATGTGATTATAAAGGGCATCCCGTTCAACTGCGGTTTTGCCTGCAGTCGTCACCAGATGCACTAATTCTGCCCGTGAGATACCTTGTTCGGTTTTAGCCCCAGCAGCGTGATAGATTTCTTCTTCGATCACCGTGCCGTCAACGTCGGAAACCCCAAACGATAATGCAACTTGGGCCAAACGTGGCGTGAGCGAAATCCAGTAGGCTTTGACATGGGCAAAGTTGTCGAGCAACAAACGGCCAATCGCCAAATTCTTCAAATCCTCGAAGCCTGTCGTCCAATCAAGCTTTTTGACCCGCCCCAAATTGTTGTTTTCAGGGTGGAAGGCCAGCGGAATGTAGGTCACAAAACCGCCAGTTTTATCTTGCTGTTCGCGCAAGCGCAACAAGTGATCAACCCGTTGCTCGAGGGTTTCGATATGGCCATACAGCATGGTCGCGTTGGTTTTAATGCCTAGTTCGTGAGCGATGCCATGAATTTCCAACCAACCATCGCCATCAACCTTTTCGGGGCAGATTTTACGGCGTACTGCTGGATGGAAAATTTCAGCCCCGCCACCAGGCAAGGCATCCAGCCCAGCCTTGCGCAAAATCTCAAGGGTCGTGCGCCAATCGAGATGCGAAATTTGAGCCATATAATCAATTTCAACTGCCGTAAAGGCTTTGACGTGAACATTGGGATAATGATCCTTCAATTCACGAATGATATCGGCATAATATTCAACATCGAGATCGGGCACTAAACCGCCGACAATATGAAATTCGCGGGTGCGTTCGCTAAACAAACGCCCGACGTGATCGATAATTTGTTCAGGAGTACGCACAAAGGCATCGGGTTCGTTGCCATTACGCCGAAATGAACAAAAATTACAGTGAAACGCGCAGACATTGGTTGGCGTAATGCGGTGATTTTGCACAAAATACACCACATCGCCATTTTTGCGCCGATTCACCGTATCGGCCAACTTACCCAAGGCTAAAATATCGTTAGTTTGATACAAACGCATTCCATCGTCAAACGAAAGGCGTTCGCCTGCTTCAACTTTTTCAGCAATATCGGAGAGTGGCGACTTCGCCAACAGAATAGCCATAGACAGTTCCTTTCCGCGCTACTGTGTTCATTATATCACAATGTAACAGCAAATTTCAGCTTGATGCAACCCATTCTAGCGCTATGTAGTACAAGAATTAAAACTTCAGGCAACAACAAACAAGGGTAGTCGCGAACAACTACCCAACACTATAGCACCACTATTAATCACGATTATGCCAACGGGCTTTGGCGCGATCATAGAGCCAGTGCAGGTAGCGCGTACTTTCGCGAGCCAAGCCCAACACATTGCCTGAGCGCAATAGCTTGACAGCTTTGGTTGCTCGCTCTGGAAAGCTTTTCTTGGGAACATATGCAGCGTGCAAGCGTTCGGCAAACGCACTTAATTGCAAATACTCAGCCTGCATTAAGGCTTGTTGCGCTGCCAGATAGGCCGCTTCAGGCTGTGGCTCAGGATCGCGCTGGTCTTCGTAGGCGACAGCATAGGCGCTACGATAACAAAGCCGCCCGACTTGCGGCATACCGTTATAGCTCAATGATCCGCCAGGTGTAGTTTGAAAATCGAAGCGTAAGCCAGGTGCTTGATCGCAACTCACAACAGCATGCAGCGCCTGATTGCGGCTTGCTGGCAAGGGGGCAAACTCAAAACTCAGCCAACCATCAGCATACTGCGCCTGTTTGGTATCAACCATGGATTGGTCAGGGTTCACCAAGGCATCATAAAGTTGCAAGCGCATTGGATGTTGCGGCGCTTGGGCCAAGGGAATTTCCCAGCGACATAAGCCATCGTTCTGAGCGACAAACCGTTGTCCAACCTGGAAGCTGGCACTTAACGCTGGAGTAACCCCATCGCCAAAGGGATGTTCACTGTCGGGCATGGTTTGTGGCGTATCCAACGATTGCACAGCACTGCCAACAATTTTACCTAGTGCTTGCTCAACATCACGAGCCGAGCGTTCCCAACTCAAGGTTTTGGCATGCGCTAAGGCCGCATTGATCAGGCGTTGGCGTAAGGCTTGATCATTCAACACTTGCAGCAAGGCCTTAGCCACAGCTGCCGGCTCAGCTTGGGCTAATAATCCAGTTTTACCATGATCAACCAAAAAGTGATTGGGTGCTAAATCCAAGTCGATCACAGGGCAGCCAGTTGCCATCATCTCCGGTGGCATCAACGAAGGATTGGTCGAAGAAATAACCAAACCAGCGGTCGCCGAAGCATACAACTCGGCTAGCTCATCGGGCGTTAGAATCCCTTTGTCGGTAAACTCAAACGGTGTCCAATAATGTTTCAGGCCTTTATCGCCAAAGAGCACAATTTCGACATCAGGTCGTTGCTCTTTCACCAAAGCCAGCGCTTTGATCCCTAGGTCAAAACAGCGGCGCGGCGTTGATGGCCGAGCATAGAAAATCACCCGCGGTTTTTTGCTGGCTAGTTGAGGTCGAGGATAGTAGCGCTCGTGCTCAACCGCAAAATCAAAGGGATAGGTTGTGGCTTGATATTGCTCGTGAAGATGTTTTGCCAGCCAATGGCCCAAGGTAATACACGGCCAACCCTGTTTGTAGGTCGCCTCGGCTCGCAGCCAATCGTCACCCATTGCATAGAAAAATGGCTCGAAATCTTGCACAAAATAAGCGCGGCGAATAGCGGGATCACAGCGCTCAAAGCCACGAGTTGTGCCCCATTGAGTTGCCAACACCACATCATAGCCGCTAATTCGCTCAGGCCAGAAATAGATTTTGGCATGCACAACCCCAAAAAAGCGCTGAATATAGCGCTCGGGCCGATCAACCGAGTCGGTTGGATAGAGATCAGGATTCATGAAAATAACATTTTCATGGCCAAACATGGCTAATAAATTAATAATGCGAAAAATATTGGCATAGCCACCAGAGCCAACAATGGGGGCCGATAACAGCCAAGCAATCCGCAGACGTGGCGGTTGGGAAGATTGCATAAATATTGCTTATCCTTTGCGTGCTAGCACTCGTTGAAATAGCTGATTGAGGCGATTGCTTAGGCGCATCACACGGCCATTGGCAACTCGTTGAATATGCTGTTCCAACCCTTGCGCATAGTCTTTGGTTTGATTATAGAGCGTGGTTAAGGCTTGAATTTCATCCTTCAGGCGTTGAATGTCGCTATTGGCCGCATTCAATTGATCGATGATCACATTGTTGGCGCTGCCACGGGTCGGTCGCGGTTGATACTGCGCTCGAATCGTTTGCAACACATGAAATAATTCACGGCTACGAGCTTGCGGCGTGTAGCGAGCATGCACATCAGCTAGGGCTGCCTCGCCCAGCTGGCGGCGTAGTTCCGGGCTAGTCACCAACGCAGTCAACGCCGTAACCCATTCTTGTTGACTCGTAGCCAACATGCCATTTACGCCATGGGTGATCGCTACTTGAAAAGCTTCAATCGGCGAGGCCACCAATGGAACGCCTACCAAGCCAGCTTCCATATATTTGACTTCACTTTTGGATTGACAAAAGGGATTATCAAGCTCCAGCGGGGCCAAGGCAAAATCGACTGCGGCAATTTCGCCAGCTAACTCAGGCAATGGCACAAGCCCACGCCGCTCAATCCGATCAAGCACAGAATCAAAGGCCGACGATAACTCAAGCGGACCAACAATTCGCAAACGAACATGGGAATATTGCTGCAAAATGTGTAAAATAGCCGCTTCAGCCTGAAGAAAATCACTGTTATGGGTGGCAGTGCCGCTAAAATAGCCAATAATCACTGGATCTGTTGCTGCTGGCAGAGGTTGAGCACGACGATGGGTGGCAAAAGGTTGAGCATGATCGATCTGTTGCTGGCTCAAGGCGTTGCGCACAACATAGGCTGGCAAACCAAAAATGCGCACCTGCTCGGCTAATGGCTCAGTTGAGACAATCACCGCATCACACATCAACATTGTGCGGCGATAGCGCTCGACTCCATCGCGATACAGCGCCACATCTTCAGCCGGCCAATCCTTGATTGCATCAACATAGCTCAGCAAATCTGGCCGAAACACCAAATCATCGGTATCGAAGATCACTGGGTGTTGCAACGCTTGATGTGAGTAAATTAATTCCTCGATCATCGGATCATGAGCTACCCGATGCAAAATCAGCAAATCATAGCGTAGCGCCTTGGCAATCTCCATTGGGTCAACATACAGGCTGGTGACCTCACTCTGGATCGTATACCAATGCAGTTGTTCTTGGCGATGGCGACAACGATAATTGCCTGCGTTGCCAACATCGCAGCCAGTAAGCATATGCACTTGCTGATCAATCAGTTCAAGTTCGGCCTCAAATTGCGTGGTCAATTGGGCATAATCAGGCTGCCCAATTGGCTCTTGGAATTGGCTAAGAATCTCTCGTAGGCTGGTTTCATAGCCAGCGGCAGCGGCAGCAATCGTGTATTTAGCACAAACATGGGCATAGGCCGCTTGGCCAATCTGCTCACGTAAAGCTGGATCTTGGATTAATTGGATTAAATTGGTTTGCCATTGCTCAACCGTCTGAGCCAAAAAGCCATTCTGGCCATGCTCAATCGCCTCAGCAAAGGCCGGAATTGGCGTAGCCACCATCGGCAAACGCAAGGCTGCTGCTTCAAGATATTTAAGTTCACTGCGGCAGCGCGTAAATTGATTTTCATGATCGAGCGGTGCAATCACAATATCCGCTTGGGCCATAATGTTTGGCAACTCGGCCAAAGGTACAAATGGCGCATATTCCACTTGATCAGCAACTAGCTTGAGCAGATCAGGCAGGTCAATGTGCCCACCTAACAATAAACGAACTTGGGGATATTGCTGCAGCACAGTTACCAGCGCTGGCGCAATCAAGGCCAAATCGGCATTATGCGAAAACGTGCCGCTGAAATAGCCAATCGTGAGCTGATCATGGGTGGTGCGAGCACGATAGGCCTGCTCACACCAGGCTAACCAATCATCGCCGATGACATTGCGCTGAACCCAAACCGACTTGTGCAAGGCTGTGGCAGCCTCGGCTAGAGCGCTAGTGCTGACGGTTGCCGCCACACATTGCTCAAAGACTGGCGCATTACCAAGCGCATAGGCTCGCCAACGTTGGCGTTCAAAGCCTTGATTTTGGGCCACAATCGGCATTGCATCAACCAAACTTGGGTCAAAAAGCAGATCATCGGTTTCATACACCAATGGTCGCCCGGCGGCGGCTTGGCGCACCAATTGCCAAAAATGGCTTTGCTGAGGACGATGAATAATTACTAGATCAGCTTCGGCAATTGCGGCGATAACCGCAGGGTCGGTTTGCCAAAATAAGCTGGCCGTATGCCCACGCTGCTGCAACAGCGCAATCGCATGATCACAACGGTAGCGTTGGGTCTCGCCGCCACAGCCACTCCAAAAAACCACATTTAGTTGAGTCATCGGCGAATCCCCTTCAACAAGCGTGATAAACCTCGCGAAAGTCGCTCGATCGGCGAGGCCGCAAATTGTTGTTGCAAAGTTGTATGTTGCCAATTCAGCTGATCAAGTTGGGCTTGCACGCCACGTTTTTCAGCCTCAAGCTGCGCCGCCAACACCGAGGCATCAAGCAAACGCCGCTGAAGATCGCGATGCTCAGCTTGTAAATCAGCAATATCTTGATCAAAGCGTTGCACATTGATCAGCCAATCTAATTTCTCGATTTGCAAGCCATGCTCAGCTTTTAAATCCAGCAACTTCTGATCAAGCGTCTGCTGATATAGCACTGTATCATAGGCCGTGCTGGTCAGGATTGGTAAAACCATGCTTAATAAATCGCTAGCAGGATCAGTTGGTGTTGCCCGTAGCGAGCGCTCAACCAAGGTTTGCAACCTTACGTCAAGCTGACCAGCGGTAGCAATTAAATAGATGCGACGATAGCCAGGCCCACGTTGGTCGTAGGCATAAAAGCGTTGATTATAGAGCGCATCGAAATTGGCATGCATCGCATCACGCTGGTGTTGGCGAAACAGTAAATGCTTCAAGACCATCAACAACTGCCAATGTGGCAAATAGCCACTTTCAAAGGCAAGATAATCAAGTTGTTCGGATTGGAGCCAAGCCTCAACCAAAGTCGATTGGGGCAAACCATATTGAACATGCTCATTCAACATTGAATTATGCATGTTCAATTGGCCCAGATAATCGCGCAACATCGCCTCAGATGTCGCAACATTGGCGAGTGCGTGGGGTGCAGCTAAAAAAACTGCTCGGCTAGCAACCCGCCGTAATTCAGCCAAAAAGCTGTTGCGCCCCTCGAGTGGAATATGCTCAAGCGTGTCGCAACTCAAGACAATATCAAACGACTGATCATCAAAGGGTAATTGAGTGCCATCAGCCTGCTGATAGCCCACGCCCTCATAATCAGTGGTATCAACCACCAATGTTTCATCATTAGGAAAAAAAGCTTGAAGTGGCAGCACGCCGTTGCGTGGCGGAAAAAAGCCGCCAACATCAAGAATGCGCCAACGCTGATCGCTGGCCGCAGCAGCCTGTTTTAGCAAAAAAATTGCCTCAGCACTGACACGATAACGCTGATATTGATCAAAGGGCATCGTGAGCAGCTCATCGGAAATCCAATGCTCAAGCACAGGAATCATCGTCATTGCAACCCTTTCCAAAGTACACCTACAAAATGCGAATTATAGCATACTCTGCGCAGATCGCTAGTTGTGACACTTCTAAAATCTATCTAGCTACGATTAATGTATACATTTATTTTTATAATTCTATGTGTAATGTATATATAATCTCAATATTTATAATTAAATGATTCTATTTCTAATTGTCTATTTTACAAAATCTAGCTGATAAATCACTCAAATATTACAGATAATCAACAAAAAAACCGCAGCATTGCTGCGGTTTCAATTAAATCATGCTTTGAATCATTATTTAGATTAATATTAGAATTTCAGCTTAATATGCAATTTATGAATCTAAAAAATCTATACTAATCACATAATAATCCATCAATATCGACAATCGCTTGACTATTTAATTTTCTAGGCGATCACAGAGCTGGGCCTCGTAGAGCGAGTTGGGCACTAGGCTGCCGCTGCGAATATCGGCAAAACCACCAGCACCAGGAAATGGATACGAGGTGCTACGTGTACCTGCCTGTGAGATGCTATAGTTTTGACCAGTTGGCGGCTTTTGCACCATCATGGTGCGATTATAGTTCCAGATGACTGAATGCACATTGCCCCAGCCATGCGATGTGCCATAATCGCCACGATTGATCAGCTTGATATTGCTGGTAGCGCTGGCATTAATTGTATCGAACAACAGGCCTTGGCTCCATTGACGATGGCCTTCGCTATCCGAGCCGCCGCCCTCGGTCGAACGATGCCAAACAATTCCCGAGGTGGTTTGGATGCCATTGGAGATAAAGTTATGGCGGCCACCAGTGGCATGAACCCGCGTAAACAACACGAGTTGGCTGTTCGATTCAGCATCGAAGTTGTAAAAACGCCCGCCAGTTCGAATACCAACTGGATCAAGCGCTTGCACATCCTCAACTGTGATCCGGATTGCGCCTTGGGTAAACACCCCAGCATGGCCAAAGTGCAAGACTGTAGCATTTTTGACCCAACTATTTTCTGCCCCAACAATTCCAATTGCATCCCAAACATGGTTCTCATCCTCGCCGCCAGCGGTCTGAATATCAACTCGCAGGTTTTCAACCCCAGCGTTGGTGATGATATTACGGCTAGCAACTGGGGCAACCGTGGCTTGGCTCAGCGCCCGATCCAAATGATTGAAGATCGGCGCATCAAGCGTCAGGGTTGTGCCAGCAATCTTGGTAACTCGGCGTGTCCAAGTCATATCCAACGCACCGACCGCCCACCAAGCATCACTAACTACTCCACCACCATTGACCGCGTTGATCCATGCTTGTGATGATGGATGGCGTACAATCACTTCTTGGCCCACCGTAAAACGGGTAGGATCGGCTATATTCAAGGTTTTGCTGCCAACTTGTACAAATTGATCGGTTACGTTGGTGGCGGAGCCAGCTGTCCATGGGGTTGAATCGCCATTGCCAACCACAATTAATGTGCGTTGATGCGGCGTATTGCTAACTCCTAGCAAAATTGTTGAGTTGCTGGCATCGCTGCCATCGCCACTGCCACGTAGCACCACGCCACTTTTGTTGATCCGTAGGGTTCCGTTGATGTTGTAGCGGCCAGGTGCAAGCAACAAGGCCCCGCGTAGACCGTTAGCATCAGGCGTGCGGTTGCCAATGCTATCAAGCGCCTGCTGAATACGAGCGGTATTATCGCCGCTAACAGGGCTGAGCGTTTGGACAACCGCCACGTTTGGCAGTGGCCGTTGGCCTGAATAATAGCCAGCATAGCTAAAATCGGGAATCCGATTGCGGGCACTATCGCTGGTGTATTGCAAACGCCCATTGTTGTAGCTGACCACCGATGATTGCCAACTGCCCGCAACGATTGCTGGCGGATAGTTGGCACAAAAAGCTGGAGCATAGCCAGTTGGCGGCGGAGTCGCGGTTGGCACTGGAGTTGCGGTTGCCGTTGGTCGTGGCGTTGGGGTTGCTGTTGGCAGTGGTGTTGGGGTTGCGGGGAGACTCAAATTGATATTGCAAAGATTGAGTGAACCAACGGCTCCTGTGCCCCCAACCACTGTCGCCAAAGTATTCAAATTGCTCACATTAGCTTGTTCGCTGCGAAAAGCGTAGTTACTAGCGATTAAAACTTCGCTGGCAGATGGCGGCGTAACATAAACACTGTAATTATGGGCAGCAAGATTGATCATCACCCGAAAACGATAGCGCGTATTGGCGCTGTAAGCCAAGGTTGTGGCAGCAGCATACGTTCCGCCGTTACGTGCATCAATTGAGCCAGTTGGATTAAAGCGCACGGCGATGGCCAAACCAGTGTAATCGGTTGGCACAGCATGGGCCAGCCCAACCACGGCATTGGTTGGGCTGGCGCTTGGGGTTGCCTCAAAAGTTAGGCTGAAATTGCTAGTTTGGTTGCTTAAACTGCGGCTTTGCCAACCTGTACCCGCCGTTGGATTCAAACAGCCAGCCGTTGGCGTTGCGGTTGCAGTTGACGGAATGCTGGTCGCTGGAATTGGTGTAGCACTTGGGGCAGCACCAACCTGCTTCCAGAGCGCTGGCGTAGTGGCTGGCTCCCAACCAACTAAAGCTGTATGGGCTTGCAAACACTCATAGATCGCGCCATTGAAGCTAACTTGGCTGCCAACCGCATAGGCCGTGTTGGCAGTCCATGGGTTGGGCGCGGCGTGGGCGGGCTGGTTGAATAAGAAACTTCCAAACAATCCCAAAACAATCATCAATGAAAAAAAGCGACGCATAACTACTCCCAACAATAGGTTAAGATTATTAACTTTTTTCAATGAATGTATAAAACATAGCCTAGTCAATTGTCAAGTACAAATATTAATAAAGATTTTAGATATAGCTTAAAAATAACTCAAAAGACCTATGCACCGAGGCTTGAAACTAGTATTAAGGTGATTATTTTGCCGCGATTACGACTGGTTCTGGGCAAATGATCATCTGTGTCGCCCGACTCAGGCCACTGGAGATCAACGTCGATGGCGATAACAATCATCAAGCAGCGTGTGATCTTGGCGCATTTGAGTTTGGCGCGATCAGCATGGAGCTTAGATCTATCTGTCATTTCTTTTTAGGCTCAGGCTCTTTGCACCTAGATCTCAACTGCCAATAATGCTATAAATAAACTCATTCCCAAGGCCGCAACAGCTAGATCGTTCGGGGCACAAGCCTCGCATCGCCGTGAACGAGAGATAAGGGTGAAGAACCATGGCAGCATGTTATTCAAAGGAGCCGCAATCATGATTCGTAAACGTTATCTTTTGCTGATCGCCCTCGTTTTAGCCAGCACGTGGCTTGTGCCAGCTGCCGCTCAAGATCAAACCAACCAGCAACCTTCGGCAGTTTTAGCACCTTCAGGCGAAATAATTACCTACCAAGGCATGTTGCGCGAAAGTGGCAGTTTGGCAAATGGCGTGTTCGATTTTCAATTTGGCTTGTACGCCGAATCAACTGGCGGCACAGCTTTAGGCCTCGTCACCCGCAATGATGTGAGTGTGAGCAATGGCTTATTTACCAGCGAACTCACCTTTAGCGAAGGCTTGTTCAATGGCGAAAGTCGCTGGATCGAGCTAGCAGTTAAGGCCGATGCCAGCAGCACCTATACCACACTTACGCCACGCCAACAGGTAACCGCCGCGCCCTTGGCTTTAGCCTTGCCAGGCTTCTGGACACGCCAAAACAGCTTTAGCCCCAACTTAATTGGCGGCTACGAAGGCAACACTGCCTCATCGCTGGCGATTGGGATCACAATTAATGGTGGTGGCAACTCAGGTGGCCTGAATAGCGCATACGATAACTATAGTTCAATCGGTGGTGGGGCTGGCAATATCGTCGGCAGCAACGATGGTAGCCCTAGCAATGATGTCTATTCAACGATCGGCGGTGGCATCAACAATACTGCCAGCCAAGAATATATTGTGATTGGCGGTGGCCAAACCAACAACGTCAGCGGCGCTTGGTCAACCATCGGCGGCGGCATCAACAATGTCATTAATAATAGTCGTTATAGCGTAATTGCTGGCGGCGGCGGCACAACAGGCAACACTATTTACGATGATTATGGCACGATTGCTGGGGGTAGCGAAAATATCGCTGGCTTAACTGGCGAAGCTGTAAGCCAAATGTATGCCACCGTCGGCGGTGGCCGTGCCAATATAGCCAGTGACAACTATACAATTGTGAGCGGTGGCCGCAGCAACACTGCCAGCGACGATTATTCAACGGTTGCTGGGGGATATAACAATAGTGCAGCCGCTCAATATGCTACGATCAGCGGTGGGGGAAGCTCCAATAGTGCCCAAGCTAACCGCATTTATGATGATTATGGCACAATCGGCGGTGGCACAAATAACGCGGCAGGCGTGACTGGCGATACAACTGGCCAGCAATATGCAACGGTTAGTGGTGGCAGTGGCAACACTGCCAGCGAAGATGCTGCCACGGTTAGCGGCGGAAGTGGCAATAGTGCCACCGCCAATTTCACCACGGTTGCTGGCGGCACTGGCAACGCTGCCAGCGGCGATACCAGCAGCATCGGCGGCGGCCAACTCAATGCAGCGAGCGGTAACTATTCAGTAATCGCTGGTGGTCGCGGCAATACTGCTTCAGCGCTTATTTCGGGAGTTGGTGGCGGCCAATCGAATCAAGCTACCAACTCTGGCGCATATGTTGGTGGCGGCCAGACCAATACGGCAACTGGCCAATATGCAGTCGTGGCTGGTGGGGTCAATAATGATGCCACCAATACCTATACTGCTGTCGTTGGTGGCCTAAATAATCAAGCGGCAGGCGCGGGCACATTTGTTGGCGGTGGTCAGAACAACAACGCCAACAGCACCCTGTCGGCAATCTTGGGTGGCAGCGGCAATACAACATTGGGTGATTATAGTATTGCTGCTGGCGAAAATGCGGTTGCAGCCCACGCAGGCAGTTTTGTCTGGGCTGGTCAACAAACCCAAAAAGCTGATAGCATTTCGACAACCGCGCCAGGTCAGTTTATTGTACGTGCGCCAGGCGGAGCTTGGTTTGGTAGCAGCACTAAAGTCGATATGCCCGACGGCGCAATTTTAGCAACCGAAAGTGGTGCTTTTCTGAGCAAAGGTGGCACTTGGGCCAATTCATCGGATAAAAATCTCAAATCAAATTTTGCTGCAATCGATCCCCAAGCTGTGCTCGATCAACTTGCCAGCATTCCGGTGCAAGCTTGGAGCTACAACAGCGAAGGCGCAGCAGTTCGCCACATTGGCCCAACCGCCCAAGATTTTTATGCCGCCTTTGGCTTGGGCACTGATGATCGGCACATTGCCACGGTCGATGCTGATGGTGTGGCCCTCGCTGGAGTCCAAGGTTTATACAATTTGGCCACCAAACAAGCCCAATTACTCGATCAACAAGCTGAGCAAATGGCGGCACTTGATGCACGACTCGCAGCGTTGGAACATGGCCAAAATCCTCAAAACAGTCTCCCATGGCTGTGGTTGATCGCAATTACCGCCGCTGCGCTTGGCTTGGGCTGGATGCTTGGCCGTCGCAGCAAGGGGCAACGCGCATGAAACGTCGCTTGCTCTGGTGGGCGATCCCATTGATCGCAATTATGCTAGCAGTTCAGCTAGCCCAAGCTCAAACTGGCGGGGTTTTTAGCCTCGATTGGTCAACGATTGATAGCGGCGGGGGCAATAGCACTGGCAGCAATTTCGATCTGCATGGCTCGATTGGGCAGACCGATGCCAGTGTAGCCCATACTGGCGACAATTTCAGTATTGAAGGAGGCTTTTGGTATGGGGTCTCAACTTTAACCCCAACACCAACCAACACACCAACCAACACACCAACCGCAACGCCAACCGCAACCAATACACCAACCAATACACCAACCAATACGCCAACCAACACACCAACTGCAACCGCAACGGCGACTAATACGCCAACCAACACACCAACCGCAACCGCAACCAACACGCCAACCAATACGCCGACTGAAACTAACACACCGACCAACACGCCAACCAATACGCCGACTGAAACTAGTACACCAACCAACACGCCAACCAACACACCGACCGAAACTGGAACACCAACTGCTACAGCGACCAACACGCCAACCGTAACGGCGACGAATCCGATTCCAAGTTATAAGGTTTATCTACCCCAAACAATACGTGGTGATAGCTCGCTGCGCCAAATGAATCAGCAGCGCAAGCTCGTGCAATCGATTTTGCAGCGCGGCTTCTTGGTGGCTAATTAAGCGCCAAACAGCAAGGGCATGGAGTTAATTCCATGCCCGCTCCAATCAGCACCAATCATAATCCCGATCTAGCTTTGCACTTGTATCCGCCCACTCAAGCGCTGTTTGCTTTTAACCGTTGCTTTAACAAACCATCATCCTGTGCTTGTACCCTTGGGTGTATCCGAAAAATCCTACAATCGGCTATACTTAGGCGCACACCCACGGAACACCCATTCTTCCTCTTGCATGGCACAAGGAGACCACCAGTGGCCTATTCAGTTCCGAGCACAGATTCAGCTCATCCAGTCAATGATCGACGGGAGATCGCAGGTTGGCGGCTTTACGACTGGGCAAACTCAGGGTTTACCACCACCGTGATTGCCGCTTTGTTTGGGCCATTTTTAGAGGCCTTGGCCAAAGAGGCAGTTGGTCCCAGTGGCACAGTGCTAAGCTTAGGCATCTACAAAGTTACTGCCGAATCGCTCTACCCCGATGCAGTTTCTTTGTCGGTGTTATTACAATTTCTCTTTTTGCCTTTGCTAGGAGCGCTAGCCGACTACACCAATATCAAAAAGCAATTATTGATGTTCTTTTGTTTGCTGGGTGCGGCGGCCACCACCATGCTCTTTATCGCTACCCCGGCAACTTATCTCTTTGCGGCACTCGCCTTTGTGGTTGCCAACCTTAGTTTTGGTGCTTCAATCGTTTTCTACAATGCCTTCCTCAACGAAATTACCACCGAAGATATGCGCGATAAGGTTTCGAGCCAAGGCTTTGCTTTTGGCTACATTGGCGGCGGGGTTTTGCTTGCAGTTAATTTGGTGCTCGTGGTATTTGCCGAAACATTTGGCCTGACAACCGCCATGGCCGTGCGCATCTCCTTGGCTTCGGCGGGGCTTTGGTGGGGCATTTTTGGCTACTTTGGCATTCAACGACTCAAGAATCGCGCTTCAGCTCGCAAGGTTCCCCCAGGCCAACATTATATAACGGTCAGTGTGCGCGAACTCTGGAGTGCCTTTCGAGATCTTGGGCGTTTGCGCCAAACCTTGCGCTTTTTAATTGGCTATCTGCTCTACAACGATGGCATCCAAACCGTGATTGGCATCTCATCAGTCTTTTTGGTCAACGAGCTATTTCTGTCCAAAGGCCAAACATCCGATGATGCCCAATCGTTTTTGCTTGGTTTGGTGCTGATGATTCAATTTGTGGCTTTCGGTGGAGCCTTGGGTTTTGAACGAATTTCGCGTAAAGTTGGCACCAAACGGGCGATTTTGATCTCGCTGTTTATCTGGACAGGCGTGATCGTGTATGCCTATGCCTTTTTGGATAGCGTGTTTCAGGCATGGTTTATGGGTGCGGCAATCGCCTTGGTGCTTGGCGGTTCACAATCACTTTCCCGCGCTTTATTCTCACGCATGATTCCCCATGGCCGCGAAGCCGCCTTCTATGGCATTTATGAAATTTCTGAGCGTGGCACATCGTGGATTGGGCCGTTTATTTTTGCACGGGTGATCGCCGCCACTGGCTCGTATCGCCAAGCAATTCTTTCGTTGATTGCGCTGTTTGCAGGTGGGATTGTGATTCTGTTACTTACCAACACCACCAAAGCAATTCACGATGCTGGCAACCAATTGCCAGAAGAAGCTGCCGCCAGCCATAGCTAAATTGGTCGATTAATCGAGGTAGCCAAGCATCAGCGATTGGTGCTTGGCTTTTTTGTGGATAGGAGCATCGTTTGACTGCCCGTGTAATTATTGCTGCCGCCCATAGTGGTAGCGGCAAAACCTTGTTAACTGCTGGCTTGATTGGAGCCATTCGGCGACTAGGACTCGACGTTCAGCCCTTTAAATGTGGTCCAGATTATATTGATCCTGGCCATCATAGTTTGGTTGCTCAACGCCAGTGCCGCAATTTGGATGCCTGGTTATTTACGCCCGAACAATTGCAACGCCATTTTTGCCAAATCGCCGCCCCCGCCGATCTGGCAATTATCGAGGGCGTGATGGGATTGTTCGATGGCTATGGCGCACTTGATGATACTGGCAGCACAGCCCATATTGCCCGTTTATTGCAAGCACCAGTCGTTTTGGTGGTCGATGCTGGCGGAATGGCGCGGAGTGCCGCTGCCGTAGTAGCCGGCTTTCAGCATTTTGATCCACAGGTGCAGATCGGTGGGGTTTTGCTAAACAAGGTTGGTAGCGCTCGCCATGCCGATTTATGTGCCACAGCGATTGAGCAGCATACTGGAATTAAATGCTTGGGCTATTTGCCGCGCCAAGCTCAATTCAGCCTGCCTGAACGCCATCTTGGTTTGGTTACTGCTCATTCTGCTAAACAGACTATTTTGAAAACGCTTGATGCGGTGGCAACGACGCTAAGCAGCACCTGTCAGCTTGATCAATTGCTGAGTTTAGCCCAAAGTGCGCCGCCAATTCAGCTAGAGCCACAGCCAATCAGTTCAATTGAGTATGAACAGCGGCCAGTAATTGCGGTGGCCTACGATGCAGCGTTTAGCTTTATCTACCCTGAGATGCAAGAATGTTTGCAAGCCGCTGGAGCCGAAATTGCCTTATTCAGCCCAATCGCCGATCAGCAATTGCCCGCCAATTGCACTGGAATCATTTTGAGTGGCGGCTATCCTGAGTTGTATGCTGCCGAGTTGAGCGCCAATCAGGCCATGCTCAATGCATTACGTCAAGTTCATGTTGCAAATTTGCCGATCTATGCTGAATGTGGCGGGCTGATGTACTTGACCGAGGCGATTGTTGACCAAACAGGCCAACGCTGGCCGATGGTAGGTTTATTGCCGGGCAGCAGCCAGATGCACCAAAAAGTCAGTTTGGGCTATCGCACGATCAGCGTTTGCAATGATAATCCCTTGTTCAGTGCAGCTAGCCAAGTGCGCGGCCATGAATTTCACTATTCGCGCTGGGAAAACCCTGAGCCAGCCACAGCCGCCTATCGCATAATTGCTCCTGATGGCTCGGCTCAACAATTAGAGGGCTATCAAGCAGGCAATTTATTGGCAAGTTATATTCATCTGCATTGGCTGGCTAACCCAAACATGGCTCAACGCTTTGTCGCAGCCTGTCGCCAAGCCATCAATTAAACCAAGCACAAACCCCGCTCATACCAAGATGAGTGGGGTTGAAATTTGAACTTAGATTTGGTAGGCAAGATCCTTGATTTGGGTCAGGCTGGCATCCTGCAAGCGCCCCGCCAAGTGGCGCTCACGAATATGGCAGGCTACCCCAACCAAATGACTGGCTCGCATAATTTGGTCGCTAAGTTTAATTCGATAGGGTTGTGGTGGCGGGCGATCAGCAAAATCAACTAATTCATCGATCAAATTAGCGGTTTCAAACCAAGGCAGTGGCGGTGGGCGATCAACGATATCATGCTCAAGCCAGCCTGTCAGTGTGCCAACATAACCCGACAGCTGGTTGGCCTGATTATGAATAGTCGCGCGGATGCTATCACGCCGATAGATCGCTTGTTCGCTATCGCTATAGCGCTCGGCAATCGCCAGCTGAATCAAGCCACGCTGCACATTCACAACAAACTCACGCAAATCGCAGGGCGGAATCGGAATTGGCGGCACAAGCCAATCGCGGTCGTGCAAATGCAGCCAATTGGGTTGGGGATACGGCCACCACCACGGGCAAATATCATCGTCATCGGGGAATAAGCCCGCCAAACTCGGGGCATTGATCAGCCGCTGGAACTGGGTTTGCATTTCGACCAAGGCCAAATGTTGACTCAATTCGGCAAATGCCAGATCCTGTGAGTAAAACGCGACCGTATAGCCATCAAGGCTGCGTATAATATCTAAGACCAGTTGACCAGCTTCGGGGATCGTTTCATGGCCAAGTTGGCCGCGATAACGCCGAATACGCCGTTTGGGCCACCACCATGGTCGCGTTGGCAAGCTCTCCTCGGGGTTTGGTCGATAGCTCACCAGATCACTCGTGCCCAGCCCGATCAGTTCTTGCAAATTCGACTCAAGATCTTTGAGACCAATTTCGTAGACTTCAGCACTAAATCCAGAATCGGCCAACTGGGCACTCATCGTGAGCATGGTCAGCGAGCGCAAACAACGAACGCTGATTTGGGCGCTTGGTGGCAGTTCCATGTCATTGGTTGCGGTTAAGCCTGCATTGGGGGTACTTGCTGGAGCCGCAGCCGCCTGGCGTTGCGTGCTCAACACGCTACTGGCAGCAACCGCCGCTAAGCCGCTCGTCGTCAGAAACTTTCGCCGTGAATGAGGTTTGTTCAGTCCATCCATCACACAACTCCTTTTAGTTGATTCGATGGCGCTAGCTTAGCTCAACCTGTTGCTTAAAACTTGACATTTTCTACCAACCTATTGAAGGCTTTTTCGATGGAACATCAACGTCCAAATCCAGATCAGCTGCTCGAACGGATTCAGAGTGCCAACCAACAAGCCCAACGCGGGCGTTTGAAGGTATTTTTTGGGGCGGCAGCGGGAGTTGGCAAAACCTATGCCATGTTGCAGGCAGCCCAACAACGCCGCGCCGAAGGCATCGATGTGCTGGTTGGCTATATTGAAACTCATGGCCGTGCCGAAACTGATGCATTGTTGGTTGGCTTACCCCAACTACCAGCCTTGCAGGTTGAATATCGCGGCACAAACTTGCGTGAGTTTGACCTTGATGCCGCTTTGGAGCGCAAACCCAGCCTGATTTTGGTTGATGAATTGGCCCATAGCAACGCTCCCAATCTGCGCCATGCCAAACGCTGGCAAGATATTAACGAGTTGTTGCACGCTGGCATCGATGTCTATACCACGGTCAATGTACAGCATCTCGAAAGCCTCAATGATGTAGTAGCCCAAGTCACTGGGGTGATTGTGCGCGAAACTGTCCCCGATGCGGTGCTGGAATCCGCCGATGAGGTGGAATTGATCGATTTGCCACCTGACGAGTTGCTTGGGCGTTTGAATGAAGGCAAAATTTATATCGCCAGCCAGGCGGCCCAAGCGGCCCGCAATTTCTTTCGCAAAGGCAATTTGATTGCCTTGCGCGAATTAGCCTTGCGCCGTACTGCCGATCGGGTTGATGCCCAAATGCAGCGCTACCGCCATGATCACGCGATTCCCACGACATGGCCAACTCGCGAACGCTTGTTGGTTGGAGTTGGCCCAAGTCCACTTTCCGAGCGCTTGGTCCGCGCAACCCGACGCATGGCCAATGATCTCAAAGCTGAATGGCTGGTGGTGTATGTTGAAACCCCCAAGCATCTGCGGCTCAGCGATGCCGATCGCGATCGGGTAACTGCAACCTTGCGCCTTGCCGAAAGTTTGGGAGCACAAATTGTCACGCTGGGCGGGATCAATCCTGGTGAAGAAATGCTGCGCTATGCCCGTCAACGCAATGTTTCGAAAATTGTGGTCGGCAAGCCAGCCCAGCCACGTTGGCGCGAGTTGCTTTTTGGCTCGATCGTTGATCAACTGATTCGCCAGAGTGGTGAAATTGATGTGTATGTGATCAGCGGAGAGCACGATGATACCCATAAACCGAAAGCCAAACCAAGCCTACAAACTCGCTCACCAAAAATAAATTATGTCAAATCAAGTGGCGTGGTGCTCATCTGCACAGCCTTATCACATGCAATTTTCCCTCACCTCGAATTATCGAATTTGATTATGGTATATCTGTTGGGGGTTACTTGGGTGGCGGCACGCTACGGACGCGGGCCTGCGATCAGCGCCTCAATTTTGAGCGTAGCAGCCTTTGATTTCTTTTTCGTCCAGCCCTATTTGACCTTTGCCGTCTCCGATGTGCAATATATTTTGACCTTTATTGTGATGTTGATTGTGGCTTTAACGATCAGTACCTTGACCGTGCAAATTCAAGCGCAGGCCGAAACTGCCCGCCAACGCGAACGCCGCACCGCCGCGCTGTATGCCATGACCCGCGAATTTGCTAGCATCCGTGGCTTGGATAATTTGCTGCAAACTGCCGCCCAACACATTAGCAGCGTGTTTGAAGGCCAAACCGCGATTTTATTGCCCAATCCCAAGGGCCAACTGCGGCCAATCGTCGGTCAGCAATGGCCATTCATCAGCGATCAACGCGAACTCATTACGGCTCAATGGGTCTATGATCATCAGCAAAAAGCTGGCATGCACAGCGACACCTTGCCCAGTGCCCAAGCCATGTATCTACCGCTGATTGCGACGCGCGGGATTGTGGGCGTGTTGGCGTTGCAACCAGAACAACCCCGGCGTTTGCTTGACCCCAGCCATGTGCATTTGCTCGAAACCTTTGCCAACCAAACCACGGTGGCGATCGAGCGTGCTCACTTGGCCGAAGAAGCCCAGGCTGCCAGTGTCCAAATTGAAACTGAGCGCATGCGCAACTCGCTACTTAGTTCAGTTTCCCACGATTTACGCACACCCTTGGCGGCAATTAGCGGCGCTGCCAGCACCCTGCTCGATCAAACCAACCAACTTGATCAACACATCCAGCACGAATTAATTCAAACCATCGCCGATGAAGGCCAGCGGCTCAATCGTTTATTAAGCAATTTGTTGGATATGACGCGCTTAGAGGCTGGCGCAGTCCAAGTGCATAAAGAATGGCAATCGCTCGAAGAAGTGTTGGGCACAGCCTTGGCGCGGTTAGCTCCACACATCGATCAACGCTCCATCAGCATCGAGCTACCAAACCAAGCGTTTGTACCATTCGATAGCATCTTGATCGAGCAAGTATTGGTTAATTTGCTAGAAAATAGCCTCAAATATACGCCCAGCTCTAGTCCAATTGAAATTCGGGCGCTTGAACGAGTTGGGTTGATCGAGGTACAGATTGCTGATCATGGGCCTGGGATTCCCACCAGTGCACTTGAAACGATCTTCGAGAAGTTTTTTCGGGTGCAGGCCAAACGTTCAGCCAGCAGCGGGGTTGGCTTGGGCTTGACAATTTGTCGTGGGATTATCGAGGCTCATGGCGGTACAATTTGGGCCGAAAATCGCCCAGAAGGCGGCGCAATCTTTGCCTTCACCCTGCCAATCGAAGGCCAGCCACCGCAAATTCGAGGAGAATAGCGCTTATGTCAAATGAAATCAATGTTTTAGTGATTGAAGATGAAGCGCCAATTCGGCGTTTTTTGCGGGCCTCGCTGCCAAGCCATGGCTATAAATTGATCGAGGCTGAAAATGGCGAAGATGGCTTATTGCAAGCCGCCATGCAACGCCCAGCAATCATCATTCTCGATTTGGGACTGCCCGACCTCGATGGGTTGCAGGTAACCAAACGGCTGCGCGAATGGACGAATACGCCGATTATTGTGCTTTCGGCGCGTGGCCGCGAAGACGATAAAATTGCCGCCCTCGATGCTGGAGCTGACGATTATTTGACCAAGCCCTTTGGCATGGGCGAATTATTAGCACGTTTGCGGGTAGCCTTGCGCCATTTACAGCAGCACGGCGGCGAAAAAGGCGAGCCAGTGTTTCAGGTTGGCGTATTGCGCGTCGATTTGGTGCGGCGGCAGGTGTTTGTCGCCGAGCAAGAGGTGCATCTCACGCCCAACGAATACAATTTGTTGACAACTTTGGTGCAACATGCCGGCAAAGTTATGACCCATCGCCAGCTTTTACGCGAAGTTTGGGGGCCAGCCTACACCGAGGAAAACCACTATTTGCGGGTGTATATGGGCCAGTTGCGCCACAAACTTGAGGCTGATCCCGCCCGCCCACGCTATTTGCTGACCGAGCCAGGCGTGGGCTATCGCTTGGCAATCGAGTAATTTTTTAACCACGAAGAGCACCAACTAACGCCCTTTTTAACCACGAAGAGCACGAAGAAATTAATGTTCGTGTTGCTTCGCATTCTTCGTGGTTAATTTCATCCCGCATCCTTTTCTTGATACTTTCTTGATCTGCTTTTGATCGATTTTGATGCCTGCTTGAGGTCTTTTCTGGTTGAATAGATCTGTTCAAGTTTGATTGAGGTTTGTCATGGATCTATGGTTTCTTGGGCTGTTTGTGGTTGTCGCGCTCCTAACTTGGGGCTTGCTACGCATGTGTGCTGCGTTGGGAGGCAATCGATGAGTACGTTATATCTGATCGCAGCAATCGCAACGCTGGGCTTAGTAATTTATCTATTCTGGGCCTTGATGCAGCCTGAGGTGTTCTAATGATTAGCAATAGTGTGATCCAAATTGGGATCTTTTTGGTGGTGCTGCTGGCCTGTGTTGTGCCACTAGGCCGCTATATGGCCAACGTTTATGGCGAAAACCCGCCACTTCAAGGTTTTTTCGGCCCAATCGAGCGTTTGATCTATCGCTTGTTGGGCATCGACGCAAAGAGCGAAATGCATTGGAAGCATTATGCATTAGCCTTGTTAGGCTTCAATGCACTGGGCATGCTGTTGCTCTATGGCCTCCAACGGATGCAAGCATGGCTCCCGCTCAATCCGCAGCAATTACCAGCGGTAAGTGCCGATTCAGCCTTTAATACGGCGGCCAGTTTCGTCAGCAACACCAATTGGCAAGGCTACGCTGGCGAAACAACGATGAGCTATCTAACCCAAATGTTGGGCCTGACGGTGCAGAATTTCGTCTCGGCTGCAACGGGTATGGCTGTACTGATTGGCCTAATTCGCGGCATCGCTCGCCGCTCCACCAGCACAATTGGCAATTTTTGGGTCGATCTGACGCGCTCGACCATCTATATTTTGTTGCCATTAGCCTTAGTGTTATCAGTCACGTTGGTTTCGCAAGGAGTTGTGCAAACCTTTGATGCATCGCAAACGGTTGAGTTAATTCAGCCAATCGCCAATGCCGATGGCACGACGATCAGCCAACAAACAATTGCGCTCGGCCCAGCCGCTTCGCAAATTGCGATCAAACAGCTTGGCACTAATGGCGGGGGCTTTTTCAACGTCAATTCGGCCCATCCCTTGGAAAATCCAACGCCGTTGAGCAACTTTTTAGAATTGCTCAGTATTCTGCTGATCCCGGCGGCGCTGTGTTACACCTTTGGCCTGATGGTTGGCGATAAACGTCAAGGCTGGGCAATTCTAGCCACGATGACGATTATTTTGCTAGGCTTTACGGCCTTAGCTGTGAGCGCAGAACAAGCAGGCAATCCGCTGTATCAAAAACTGGGTGTCGATGATCAAGCTTCGGCCTTGCAGGCTGGCGGCAATCTGGAAGGCAAAGAAACCCGCTTTGGCATCGTCAACTCGGCCTTGTGGGCAACTGTAACCACCGCTGCCTCAAATGGCTCGGTCAATTCAATGCACGATTCCTATACGCCGCTCGGTGGTTTGGCTCCGATGGTGCTGATGCAGCTGGGCGAGGTCGTTTTTGGCGGCGTTGGTTCAGGCCTATATGGCATGCTGATTTTTGCAATCATCGCGGTGTTTGTGGCAGGTTTGATGGTTGGGCGCACGCCAGAATATTTGGGCAAGAAAATCGAAGCCTTTGAGATGAAAATGGCAGCGCTGATTATCTTGATTCCGTGTGTGATGACCTTGTTGATTACGGCAATTGCCGTGAGCAGCGAATCAGGCAGAGCAACGGTGTTCAATAGCGGGGCGCATGGTTTTAGCGAGGTGCTGTATGCCGCCACTTCAGCCGCCAACAACAACGGTAGCGCCTTCGCTGGCCTTGACGCAAACACCCCGTTTTATAACACATGGCTTGGGATTGCGATGTTAGTTTCGCGCTTTTGGCTGATTGTGCCAACTTTGGCGATTGCTGGCTCGTTGGCTGGCAAAAAGCTAATTCCGCAAAGCGCCGGAACCTTGCCAACCCATACGCCTTTGTTTGTGAGCTTGTTGATTGGCGTGGTGTTGATCGTCGGAGCGCTGACGTTTATTCCAGCGCTAGCACTTGGCCCAATCGTTGAACATTTATTGCTGAGTTTGTAAGGCGAGAACGATGAATCATTCATTATCAAAAAACCGCTCACTCTTTGATCGCGCAATTGTTGTGCCAGCGCTCAAGGCAGCTTTGCTCAAATTCGACCCACGTTTGCAAGTGCGCAATCCAGTGATGTTCGTGGTGTTTATTGGGGCAATGTTTACCACAGGCTTATGGATTCAGGCTTTATTAGGCAGCGGCGAAACTTCAGCCAATTTTAGTTTAGCAATCGCTAGTTGGCTTTGGCTGACGTTATTATTCGCCAATTTTGCCGAAGCTATGGCCGAAGGCCGCGGCAAAGCTCAAGCTGACACATTACGTCAATCACGGCGTGATGTGCAGGCAGTTAAATTAAGCTCTGCTCAACAGAATAGTAGCCAAACAATTGTTGCTGCTAGTGCCTTGCGTAAAGGCGATTACATTCTGGTCAGTGCTGGCGAAACGATTGCAGGCGATGGCGATGTGATCGAAGGCGTAGCAGCAGTTGATGAAAGCGCGATCACTGGTGAAAGTGCTCCCGTGATTCGCGAAAGTGGCGGTGATCGTTCGGCAGTTACTGGGGGCACGCGGGTGCTCTCCGATTGGCTGATTGTACAAATTAGCGCCAATCCAGGCGAAACCTTTCTCGACCGCATGATTGCCATGGTTGAAGGAGCCAAACGCCAAAAAACGCCTAACGAAATTGCCTTGAACATTTTGTTAACGGCCTTGACGATCATCTTTTTGATGGCAACCGCAACCCTACTACCATTTTCGATCTACAGCGTTGAGGCCGTCAAGGCGCTTGATCCCAATAGTCAAGCCTTGCCAATCACGGTCACGGCGTTGGTTGCCTTGTTGGTTTGCTTGATTCCAACCACAATTGGCGGTTTACTCTCAGCGATCGGGATCGCTGGGATGGATCGCATGATTCAAGCCAATGTGATCGCGATGTCGGGGCGGGCGGTTGAGGCGGCGGGCGATGTTGATGTGCTGTTGTTAGATAAAACTGGCACAATCACTTTGGGCAATCGCCAAGCAACCAACTTTATGCCAGCCGCAGGCGTGGATATCAACGAATTGGCTGATGCTGCCCAATTGGCTTCGCTAGCCGATGAAACGCCTGAAGGTCGTTCGATTGTGGTGCTGGCCAACCAACGCTACAACATTGCCGAACGCCAAGCCAACCAACTCGAAGCCGAATTTGTGTCCTTCACTGCCCAAACCCGCATGAGTGGCATCAATATCGCTGGTCGCCAAATTCGCAAAGGTGCGGTTGATGCGATCGAACGCTATGTGCAAGCCCAACAAGGCAATTTACCAAGCGATGTGCGAGCCAATGTTGAAACAATTGCCCGCGCTGGTGGTACGCCCTTGGTGGTCGCCGATGGCAAACGAGTTTTGGGCGTGATTCAACTCAAGGATATTGTTAAAGGTGGCATGAAAGAGCGCTTCGGCGAACTGCGGCGCATGGGCATCAAGACCGTCATGATCACTGGCGATAATCCTTTGACTGCTGCGGCAATTGCCGCTGAAGCTGGAGTTGACGATTTCTTAGCCGAGGCCACGCCCGAAGCCAAGCTCAGCTTAATTCGCGAATATCAAGCTGGCGGGCGCTTGGTGGCGATGACTGGCGACGGTACCAACGATGCACCCGCCTTGGCGCAAGCCGATGTCGCCGTGGCGATGAATACTGGCACGAACGCCGCCAAAGAAGCGGGCAATATGGTCGATCTCGATTCCAACCCAACCAAGTTGATCGAAGTGGTTGAGATTGGCAAGCAACTACTAATGACGCGCGGCGCACTGACGACGTTTTCAATCGCTAACGATATTGCCAAATATTTCGCGATTATTCCGGCGGCCTTTGCCAGCACCTACCCAGTGCTGAACCAACTCAACATCATGGGGTTGGCCTCGCCTGAAAGCGCGATTATCTCGGCGGTGATTTTTAATGCCTTGATTATTGTCTTTCTGATTCCCTTGGCTTTGCGCGGGGTGCGCTATCGGGCAGTTGCGGCAGCCCAAGCCCTACGCAGCAATTTGCTAATTTATGGGCTTGGCGGATTGATTGTGCCCTTCATCGGGATCAAACTGATCGATTTATTGTTGGTGGCCTTGGGTCTAGCCTAGGAGCAAGCTGATGAAACGCCGTACAACCACTTGGGTCTGGCTCGATGCGATCTGTGCTGGCATGATTTTGACGATTGGCGAGATCGAAATTCAGCATTTGAGCCATGCCTTAACTACATTTCTATCAATTGTTGTGTTGATCATTGGCTATGCTGCGCTTGGGATGTGGGTTTGGCATCAAACTGCGACTAATCCAGCCCCTGGTCATTTGCAATACATTCGCCGCGACCAACAAGCAACGACCTATCGCTGGATTAGCGACGAGGAGCATCAATAATGCGCACATTTTTTCGGCCAGCTTTGGCTGCAATCATCATATTCAGTGTCTTAACTGGGGTTATTTACCCGGCGTTGGTTACCCTGATTGCCCAAGTGGCTTTTCCGCGCCAAGCCAATGGCAGCTTGATTGAGCAAGCAGGTCAGCAACGTGGCTCTCGATTGATCGGTCAACAATTTGATCAGCCAGAATATTTTTGGGGACGGCTTTCGGCAACTGGCTCAGTACCCTATAATGCAGCGGCCTCAAGCGGCTCAAATTATGGACCACTCAATCCAGCCTTAGCCGAAGCAGTGCAAGCACGAATTGATGCGCTCAAGGCTGCCGATCCCAGCAATCAGTTGCCAATCCCGGTTGATTTGGTCACTGCCTCGGCCAGCGGGCTTGATCCTGAAATTTCGCCAGCTGCCGCAAATTACCAAGTACAACGGGTCGCCGCAGCACGTGGTTTGGCGGTCGAGCAAGTGAAACAATTGGTTGAGCAGCATACGAGCCAACGCACGTTAGGGGTTTTAGGCGAGCCACGGGTGAATGTGCTGCAATTAAATATCGCACTCGATCAGATTAAATCGATTGATTAGCGGCAATGATTGTGCCCTAACCCCCTAGCCCTTCACTCACTGCGGAGGGTAAGAGGTGCAGCTTACAAGCTGAGGTTTTAACGCCCCTCACCCCAACCCCTCGCCCACTGCGGCGGGCGAGGGGCGTTCCAATCTTCATGATGCGATGATTCTCCCCTCGCCTCGCTCGGCGGGTTAGGGGGTTAGGGCGTGAGGTGGGCTATTGATCATTTAGCGTTGCAGCGAATCGAGCAATCCCTCAATCCGCTGTTGCACCTTTGGCTCACGCGTGCTGGCCAAGGCTTGGGTTAATTTTTGAATCGCCTCAGGAATTTGACCAACCTCGATATAGGCCGAACCTTGAGCTTCAAGTAACACCGCCCGCTCCTCAGGATTGGCCTGATGTTGCTCAATTGCAATATCAATTAATGTAATCGATTCGCTCTCAAACTGGACAATTCGCGCCCATTCGGCTTCACTACATGGATTAGCTTTACAACGCGAAAGCTCGGTTAATGCCCAGTTGTGATAGGCTAAGGCCTGAATTCGGGCATCATACTGGCGGCTATTGACAATCGCCGTATATTGCTGACTGGCTTCTTCCCAATCGCTGTTTTGACTAGACAGCACAGCTTCTTCTAAAACCATCGGTCGTTCAAACATGACCGTGGCCAGCGACGCTTCGCGTAGCCGATCGTCAGCAGCCGCCGCCTCGTTGTCCTGCACGGTATAGGCATAGGAACGAGCATGATAGAACTCTCGCCAAACCGTTTCACGCACAATCAGCATCGCTGCTAGCAATAAACCAAACCCAACAACCGTCACCCCTGCTCGCCAGCGGCGATCCTTGCCACGCCGCACGCCTAGTTGATAAATGCCTTCACTAAAAACATAGACCCCAGCAATAAACAGCGACACACTGAAAATCGGCACGCGCACAATTGAGCCATCGGTGATAATAAACAGCACCATCACAATCAGCCCAATTATTGCCGCCAAAGTTGGTAAACGCTCATCCAAGGCAAATTCATTATCAAGCCGTAATGGGCGAATCACCGTCCAAAAAATCGTTGGGCCAATCAGCAAAATGCCGCTAAATGCCAACAATTGGAGCACTGAATAAAAGGTTGCAGGCAAAAACTCGGCAATATTGGGAATCCAACTATTGACACTAGCCATTAGCAGAATCAGCAAGACCGTGCCAACCCCAATTACTGAACCCCAAACACTGCGCAGCAAGCTAATATCGGCGCTCAAATAGCGAATCGTTGCGCCTGCTTCACTCGCCCGCTTATCAATCAGATACAGCAGGGTATTGTACCAACCAGTAATGCCATCAATTCGCAGCAACGGCTGCATGGTCGAGCGCACAAAACTGCGCGAAAACACCATCAACGGGCGTTTCCAAACCCGCCGATCAGCCGTGATGATTTCGGTCACATCCTTCCATTTGATTCGATGTGATTCTTGACCATATTGATCTTGATGAATCAGCTCATTGGGGGTGATGATATGCACAATCGGCTGATTATTGCGCAACTGATTCATCGGCATACGCCACAGCACAATCAAGCCCAGCACACTATAGCCAATCCCCGTCAATACCAACATCGTCAACGGCGCAATAATCAGCCGATACCACGGAAAAACATAGACATCGGGCGCAGGCAAAATCAAATTGCTGCTTGATTGAATGATCGTTTGGGTTTGAAGCGTTGGCGCAACAATTGCTGCAAACACCAAAATCAATGGAATCAGCAGGGTTTGGCCAACTTGCAAATAGGGCAACAGGAAGCGCGGAAAGCGTGCGACAAAGCGTTGGGTTGGCTCATCACGCAGAATTTCGCCAATTTCGCTGGGATAGCTTAATTCTGAGCGTCGCCAACTACGTAATTCATATAAAATCCGTTCGCGGCTAAGCACTGAGCCAATGCCACGCGCACGGGTCAAGCCTTCTTTGTAGGCATTTAAGGCTGCTTCAGCCTGACCCGATTCTTGCAAAGCGCGGCCAAGCGTGGTCAAGGCTCGTGATTCCCAACGACCATCATCGACTGCCCGAAATACGGTCAAGGCTTGATTCACAACCTCAATTGCTTGAGCATAATCTTGTTTGGCAATTAATGCGCGGGCAAAGGTTACCTGAACCCGAGCTTTGCGATAAGGTTCCTCGCAGCCAGGTCGTTCGAGGCTGTGCTGAGCCAAAACAATTGCTTCATCAACGCTGCCAAACAACACATCAATATCGATCAAACGCATCTCACAGCGAATCATATTGACTTGATCATTCTGTTGGCGGAAGATCGTATAGGCTGCCATAGTTTGGTCACGCGAGGCGCGGAAAATTCGCGCTAGCAGCCAATTTTGGTAGCGCAGCAAAATCACAGGTTTGGGTACGGCTGCACCTAAACGCCGCAAAATGCTCACCAAAATAAACATCGGAATGATCGCAATTGACTGGAACAGTTTGGCTAAGGCGCGTGAAATTGGATATTTCTGAATTTGTGGTTGATGCCAACCACCAGAGCTAATCGCAATTTCATTGTAGGCATCGGCAATTCCAAGGTGGGCTTCGGCCTGCTGAGCTGCCTCGATTTTAGGCGTTGCCAAGGCTTTTTGATACGACAAGATCGAAGCTGACCATTTGCCCGCCTCAACTTGCACATCGCCAAGACTGATTGCGACTAAAACCTGCAACTCAGAATCAAGATCATCGCGCTTGAGCAAAATTTCAAAGCAACTAATCGCCTCGTCAAGCCGAACCATGGCAAAATTCATCTTGCCACGATAATACAACAGCCAATCGCGCACCAATGGGGCGAGAATATTGCTTTGCTCCTCAGCCGCCAACAAAATTGCCTCGGCCTCGGCCATGCGGTGAGCATTAAAAGCGCCCTCGAATAAATTACGAAAACGCAGCAAAGCTCGTTCAACCCGCGCCGCCACGACTGCCTGAGTCAAGAGCCACGGATTATTATCATCTTGTTTTTGATGCTTAACGCTGGTTGTTGAGGCCAATAGCAAATCGTAGGTGACAATTTCACGTAGCCATGTTGCGCGATTATCGGCCATGGTCGAACCCATGCGCCGCTCGAAATAGCGATACAAACGCTGCTGAATGGGGTGCAAATCATCGGGGCGCAGCCGCCAATCTTCCAGCAAATATTGGCGCACATCGTCGATATAGGCATAACGACCCTCACCAACTTGACGCACAAAGCTATATTCGATCACTTGCTGGAGAATTTTGGCGTTGTTGCCATCCTCGCGTTCGCGCAGCACCGCCAAAATTTCTTCATCAAACCAGCGCGGAATCGCACAACGCCGCATCACCTCGGCCTGACCAGGCTTCATGCTCTCAAGAATTTGGGTGATCGAGAGTTGCAAGGCATTGCTGACGGTTGGCATAATCGGCGTGCCACAGCGCGGACAAAATAAGGTAGTAGGGCGCAAGACAGTTTCGCATGTAGGACATTGATGCGTTTCAGAGCCAGTCATCATCGCCTCCACTATCTTGAGAGCGTAGGATATTATCAGCCAACATCGCGAGCAGTTGCGGTTGTCCGGTGCTCCCTTGAAAGAGCGCTTTAATCACATTTGGATCGTCATTAAGGCCGCGGCGCTGAACCAAATATTCTTTGACATACGGTTCAGAAAATAAATCCAGCCCAGTTCGCGCGATCATCCGATCCCACTGATTATCAAGTTTGGGCACCGAACGCCCAGCAATCACCACCACCACATTTTGAATCAAGCCATCGCGCACCCGCGGCAAAAGGTGACCCATGAGCCATGCTTCAGCTTCGACCGTGACTTTATCATAGGTATCAAAGAAAAAACAGAGCGGGCCTTGAGTTGCCAAGGCAGTTAAACATTCAAAAAACGCCAAGGTCAAGCGATCTTGCAAGGCCTGACGCACCACCGCATTATCGGCATTAATCACAAACGAATTATCTTTGATCACGTTGCCTGCAACGACATCGCCAACATTCACATTCGAGCCAGAAAAACTATTGCCCTGCCCCAAGAGATTGTTGATCGCGTTGGTATTAGCCGTGCCTGTTTCGATCCGCACGGTTGGCTGAGTTACTTCGTTGATTGCTTGGGTAAATTGATTAAACGCGGCTGGCCCCAAGCCATCGCGGGCACGGCGCAACATCGCCAAATAATCATAAACAACACTATCGGCAAAATCAATTTCAGTATTCGGAATGCCCCGCCGCTGACATTCAGCTCGCATAAATTCGACAGTCCACGATTTCCCTAACCCACCGCCCGCCTCAATCATCATGATGCGTTTAGGCGTTTCACCTTGCACCATTTTTACAAAGCCAGCAGTTTGTTTTTCGCGGTTTACAAATAGTTTGTCGATGCTCTGCATAGGCGTTGCTCAACACTCCATTCAAGCCTGCGCCTGCCTCGCCAACCGACGCAGGCTTGAAACACCCCTAGATTACATTGCGCTCAGCGTGTAGTTCGCCAGCAGCAAAGCGTTCGATTCGCAACTCGTCAATCTCGATTGAGTGAGCGCGGCCATCAAGAATTTCTTCGGCAATCAGCAAACCAGTTGCGGGCGCATGCATCACGCCATGGCCGCTAAATCCGGCGGCATTCAGCCAATTAGGGCAATTGGGCATACGACCTAAAATGGGTAGGTGGTCGGGCGTAATTTCATACGAGCCAGCCCACGATTGGCGTTCAGAGAGACCAGCGCGTTCCAAAATTGGAAAACGATTGAGCATGGCTTCCAAGACCGTATCCAGCCAATCCCAATCGACCGTGGTATCGTGCGATGATGGCTCATTGAGATTGCTCAGGCCCATCAGCACGGTCTCTTGCTCTTTGCGAATGTAAGCTCCCGTGCCAACATCAATCGTCAGCGGAATATCTTTGGGCAAGGCCGGAAATGGATCGGAAACATAGATGCAGCGGCGATAGGGCTTAATTGGAATCTCAAAGCCAGCGGTTTTGCCGACCTCGCCAGCATAGGGGCCAGCAGCATTAACCACATACTGGCAATGAATTGTGCCTTGCGGGGTTTGCACCCCAACTACCTGATCATCGGCAAATTCAAAGCCTAACGCCGGAGCATCGCGTAAAACCTTCACGCCCAACTCACGGGCTTTGTTCAAATAGCCCATTGCAATGCCATGCGGGTCAACAAAGCCATCTTCAGCACAATAGGTTGCGCCAACGAGATCGCTAATATTTAATTCGGGAATATAGCCAGCGGCCTGTTCTGGCGTAAGCACCTGCACTGGTACATTTAAGCTACGTTGCAATTCGAGCACTGCTTGGTAGGCTTGCCAAGTGGCTTGATCATTAAACAAAAAGAGATAGCCATGTTGATGTAATTCGGCATGGCCGCCAATTTCTTCGGTAAAATGTTTGTAGCGTTCGATGCTATATTGGGAAAGTAAGATATTGGTGCGTGATGAGAACTGATGGCGAACCCCAGCCGCAGAACGAGCAGTCGAGCCAGTAACCTCAACTGCCTCTTTTTCTAACACCACTACCTCGGTACAGCCCCGCGCAGCAAGATGGTAGGCAACAGAAGCCCCAATGATGCCTGCCCCAATAACGACAACCTGTGCTTGGTGAACCATTCCGAACGATCTCCTTTGATGTGCAATGATGTTTGCACTATTGTACCAAAGGATGCTCTGGCGTGGCGACTGATTTTAGCCCAAAATGGCTGTGCTATTGGCCCTCTTTGGGCGCAGGTTGGGCATAGCGAAACTCAGGCTGGTTGCTGACTCGCGGCATAGTAATTACGTTAGTTGGCTCAATCGTAATATCGACCCCATCAATTTCGTTCCAAATCCGCAACAGGCCACCAACCCGATTCAATGCGCCCATCAAGGTTTCTTTATCGCCAATTGCTTGGATGGTGTAGGGGGCGTGTTGAATTTGGCCATCAAGATACAATTCGGCATTGTCATCTTCTTCGATGCGGGTTCGCGCGACAATCCGCCGCCCGTTAATCGCAATTGCTTCACCGCTGGCATTGCGCACTTCATTGGTCAGGGCAATCACATCAGCAGCTCGCAGAGGATAATTAATCGTAATCGTGACCCCGCCGCCTTGGACTTGCACCGCTCCAGTATGCAATTTATAGCGATTCAAATCGTTGGCCAATTGATCAAGCGTGCTGGTGCCATTCGATTGAGTGCGGCGATAATCTTCATTTTGCTGGCGCAAGGCAATAATTTCGCGCTCAGTCGCCGCATTACGATCGATCAAGCTAATCATTAATTCGGCCCGTTGCTCAGGCGAAAGCTTGACCACATCGTTAGCAATATTTTCATAGGTGCGCAGTTGGGTCACTACCGCAAAGCCAATCAACATACACATCAAGGTTAACAAGCTTTGGCGCAAAATCCCGCGCCGAATGCGAAAGCGCTTCATGGCGCAACCTCCAGATGGCGATTGGCCAAGGGGCCAGTGTAGGCCGGCACTTGCACTTGGGCTTTTTGCTTAACATCGACACCGATACCAAATTCGCGCTGGCGGCTCCATAAATCGCTGAGCAAAGGCGAATTACTGGCGGCATTGGCTAAAGTATTGGGGTCGCCGATTGCGCGAATCGTAAATGGCGGAGCCATTAACTCTTGGTTAATCAAAATCGTTGAGCCAACACAATAGATCGAGGTTTGGTCGGTGATGCGCTGATCGTTGATCGAAATTGCCTCAGCGCCGTTGCTCCACAGTACCCCAACCAAGGTCACAAGCTGCTGCTGATGGATGATATAACGATTCACGTCGGCAACTTCATCGGGCAACGAATTGGCGTTGCTATCGTTGAGCGTCACAACCACGCCTGGCCCACGCATCGCCACCAAGGCCGCCAATTGTTGCTGCTGATCGATTTGAGTGCGAATTTCTTCAAAGTTGCTTTGACTGGAGGTTGATTGTTGTTGCAACTCAGCTTGTTCATCGCGCAGACGACTGAGTTCAGCATTTAATTCTTGCTGATGCTCACGCAGCGTGCTGATCCGATCAACACTCAAACTAGCTGAGCTATTGCGCGAACTACTACTACTCGAAAGCGCCACTTGAGGCCGTACCGACATTAACATGCCGACAAACAAGCCCCCAAAGAGCAAAGCGAACAGCGACAAAATGGCACGATGCTGAGGTACTAGTTGACGCATAGGTGCTCCCGCAGGCTATGGCTCGACGCGGATGGTAAATTCGCGTGTATTATTGCTGGTCAGAGTTTCTTGGCTTAGTGGTTCAGCCCGTACAACCAGGCTATAAACATCAGCGTTGGCTGGTATCGCTCCCTCAGGCTCGATTCGCACAACCAAGATTTGGCCTGGAGCTAATTCAGTCACGCTTCGACTACCACTCAGCATAAGTATATCATCACTACTGCGGCGCAAACGCGCATTAACTTTAATATTGTAAGCGGTTAGCAGGCCACGATTCTCCAAAGCCACCAAAACCGCATATTTATCGCTAATTGGCAAGCGCGAACCTTGCAAGGCTGGGTCGAAATCGACGCTGACCACCGCAACATCATAATCATCACTAGCGACTGATTCTGGCGGGGCGGGCTTGGGTTCAACTGCAATTTGGCCACAACCAACCAATAAAAACAGACACCACGTGAATAATTTAAGCCGTTGCATAAAAACCTCCAAAGGCATGGCAGATCATAGATGATCAGCAAACAGGGCATTAATCAAGCTTGATAATCGTGCCAGGGCCGTTTAATTGTCCTGATAACGCAGATTGCAACTGTTGAGGACCACAAATCCAAATTTCAAGCTGCGGTGCTTGTTGGACTAATTGCCACATTGCTTCAACTTTATTGCGCATGCCTCCGGTGACATCAACGCCATGCGAGCCACCGAGCCGAGCAATAATCGCAGCGTAGTTTGTCCGATTAATCAAAGGAATTGGTTGAGCATCGGCGTGTTGGCGGGGGTCGGCATCATAGACGGCCTGTTCGCCAAGTAGGATGATTTGGGTTGGCTGGAGTGGGCCAACCAAGGCACTAAAAATCCGTTCGGTCGAGGCGACTGTACAACCTTGGGCGACATCAAGCAAGACATCGCCATAAATCACCGGAATCGTTCCAGCAGCCAACAAAGTCGCGAGCGTTTGGCTGCCAATTTGTTGAATCTCGCCAGCATTCGCCAGGCTTGAGGCCATCGGTTGAATGCCAATCGCGGGTAAATCAGCATCCAAGCAAGCTCCAACGACCGCACGATTGAGCCGCGCCATAGCATCGGCCACCCGTGCCACGCCCCACCAGCTTTGCTCGTTGATAATGCCTTGGGCGGTTTGATAGCGTTCAGCCCAATAATGGCCAAACGAGCCACCACCATGGCCCAGCAAAATCGGCTGGTTAGGATGTGCCTGTCGCCAAGCCGATAAATCGGTCACAACCTGCTTGAGCGTTTGATCGACCAAACGTTCGGCGCTGGTTTTATCGGTCAACATCGAGCCGCCAAGTTTGATAAAAATAGGCTTATTCATCGCGAATGATTAAACGCTCCACAACATGGCGACGCAAGGTTCCCTGTTCATCAAACTCTTGCCACTCTCGTTGGCGCAAAAAGACCCGTTGCGCAGCAGCAGGTTTATTTGCCAACGTGGTAGTTGGTGCTGCGGCAGGTTTTTGGCGCTTGCTCAACAAATTCGAGCCAAGATCGACGGCCAAGGCTGCTAATCCCAATGCGACTGACTTAGCCACTGGACTCCGCAAAATCGGCGATTGGCGCAGGCGGTTCGTCAAGCTGGTTGAAGCTTTGGTTGCGAGGCTAGTCGTCGTGGTAGGTTGGGCAAGGTCGGCACCACACACAGCACAATGAGTTTGGTCGAGGCTATTGCCAGTTTGGCACTGCCAACATGGTCGTTCAAGCATAAGCCACCTCCTTCACAGGTGGTACTATTGTACTAGAAATCTGGCAACACAATGTTGGGGCTTGATGAGAGTTGTAGAAGGCTAAACTGCAACGATTCGCCAAGGGTTTGATCTCAGCAAATCGTTGCTGTTGTAAATAATTATTGGTTAGCGCACAATAATTTCACGCAGGAGGGTAGCCCGATTAAAGCCTGCATATAAACGGAAACGATAGACAGAACCTGGAACAATCCATGCAGGATTTGCCTTGCCATACGGGCCTTGAGCCATTAATTTCTCTGGCTCACCATCTTTTGAAACATAAACTTGGGCTTCACTGCCATCGCCAGTGCTCCAATAGAGCATAATTTGTTGCAACCCTTGTGCACCCGCCGGAATACTACTTGGATTCGCAATCAAGCTTCGTTCACGTCGCACGGTAATTTCGCGCAACAGGGTTTCACGATTGAGGCCTGCATACAAACGGAAGCGATACTCAGAGCCAGGTGCAAACCATGCAGGGCTATCTACGCCATAGTCACCTTGCGCCATCAATCGATCAGGTCCGCCATTCTCCGAGACAAACAATTGCCCTTGAGTCCCATTGCCAGTGCCCCAAGTAATTGTGGCACTTGATGATGAAGTTGAGGCAGGAATTGGATTAGGGTTGACCATCAACCCCGCCTGAGCATTGGTACTCACGGTAAATTGACGCTCTGCCGACCATGCACTTGGACTAAGCCCATCACCAGAACGCACCTTCCATACATATGTTCCCGGCTGAGGCACGGTCACCAACCAGTTTGTGTTTGTATTCCACGAGCGGCTTTGCGACCACGAGTTATTAGTAGCGCGAACTTCTACCACATAATCGCGGTTGTTGCGTGGATAATTATCAGGATCACCCCCATCATTCCATGTCAGCTGCACATTCAGGCTATTTAATGTCGTGCCACTTGGACTCAAGCCAGTTGGCGGATTGGGAATCACATTTGCCACCGTCACAATCTGACCAACGGAATTTTCCAACTGATACCCTTCATTACGCGCTAAATTAACCTCGTTTTGATCGGTTGTAAAGAAATGATCGTTGCGGCCTGCGTGGTACATGCGTTGCAACGAAGCCATGACATATTGGCTTTGGGCTTGTTGAGCGATTAAGCCAACGCTGCCTTCATCGTGATATAGCCCGCTCGAAACCAAAACATCACGTTCGTATTGCGTCGCATACATGTGCTTAGGAGTCAGTGTATTATGGGCTAAACGATAGAGCGGTGTGCCACTTGGCAACGAACAGCCGCTGGCTGCAACAAACCCAGTAATCTGTTCATAGCGCCAATTTACATCGCCCAACCCTAGCTCACTCCAATGTTGGGTATAGAAATGGCGCAAGACTGAACCATTGAAATAGCGATAGAGCGGTTTAAGACAGACATGGGTGCTATTTTGAACGTTTACACTCAGGATTTCTGAATGATTGGCTGAATCAAGCAACCATGCACTGCTGTCATCAAGCGAGGTCGCTTTAACCTTTAATTCATAGTTGCCATTGCCATACCGACTCGTATCCCACTCCCACGACCAGCCATACGGCCCAGCCAAACCAGGATCAGGGCGATATTCACCGTAATTGGCTTTGGCTAATGGCACAAATCCATGGTTCGAGCCTGCCAAACGCCCATAGATATTGACTTCCTTGATTGTAGAATTTGTACTTTTGGCCCAACCATTGATTTTAATCCGGTTGCTCAGCTGGGCATTGGGGGCTGGCCCATCAATATAGCCCTTCAAAGAACTAGAAACGGCTATATTAGTAGAAAGAAAATTACTGTTAACCGTTTTTTCCAAAGCTCCTGAATACCAAATATTCATACTATTTGAAGTCCAACCATCGATAGTTACTTCACGGCTACTAAATTCCATATGAACATGAGCACCTGTCCACTCACCACATTTATCAGAATCTTTTGTATTCGGTGGAAGGTTATCAACAGTTGAACCTAAGACGGTTCCTTGAGCAATTCGCTCACCATCGACAACTTTCAATGTGCCTTTTTTTATATGTACATAGGCTGTTTGAAACCCATCGTCAGCTGTTAATAGAAGGGATTGAGATTTTGGCCCATCACAGATAATCAAAACAACTCCAGTATGAGCCGCCAAGATATCATGATTTTGACTTAATGGTGCAAAATCTACAGCATAGTTTAGAGCAGCAAGTTCTTTAGGTAAAAAATGCCAACCTTGAGTCAACTTCCATTCTTCACCACCACTCCAAGGAAATTTCAGGTTGGTAGCAGTCGCCACTTGAGGCGTTGCTAGCTCGTGCGTTCGATCAGTTGCCGCAACCAATGGGGCTGGCGTTGCCCAAACCATTCCAATCACTATTCCCAACAAAACCAACAGCTGAACTAAGCGTTGCCGCATGTGCGTTTCCTCGATTAAAAATTCTTCCTCATTCCAATGCCAGTTCATGGATCAACGGCAACGTTCTAGCAACATTCCATGAAGTCCCGACTATGCCACATCACTTAAAATCGTTTCACTCTAGTGCTTAATCCTCCCTATGATCAGCATATCAATCCTAACATTCAATCAATACCATCAACTGCTCTAATCTAAGCTTTATTCTAACATACAATTACATTTTAAAAACCATATCAGGATTTATCCAGCGAAAACTAGCTTTTTTTATAGGCAATAATCGATCAAGTACGAGTATAGGGGATCTATATCAAAGCTACGTTTGATATAGTAAAATTAGGGCTAAGATCAGAGCAAGCAATATAGCTCTAGAGGCTAGTAGGAGATATAGATTTGCGTTACTGGGGCAGAAGATTTTATTTCCAAGTGTGGCAATGAGCCAATTGAAAAACATATTATGGTCGAGAATAAATAAATGCCCCATAAATTTATGGGGCATTTTCGGCGTTTACCGCAGGCTTAGACTGGCCTTCAGCATCAAAATGGGCTTTGGTGCGTTGCTCGACGGTCGCGCGTGGCAGCATCACTTTATGCTCACAGGTCATGCAGCGCAAGCCGATATCGGCTCCCAAACGTGTGACCCGCCAACGATAGCCACCACATGGATGCGGTTTGCGCAATTGCACAATATCATCAAGCGCTAGATCTAAGCGTGCCACAATTTACCTCGCTTGCTGTTGGGTAAAAGCTGCGAGCGCAGCAGCAATATCAACAGTCGCTACGCCGTCGGCAAGCACTTTGACTTGCCATTGCTCGCCAGCCCGTGCCATCCATTCGCGCTCACCGTCAAGGGCAATCGCGCCACTGCGCAATTCAACGCTCTCTCCAGCAGTCAAATAGGTGGATTCGGCCAAGGCTACGGGTGTGATTAAACCTGGAGCAATTGGCACGTTGATCGTTCGTCCAGCACCCAACAACACATGCACTGCTTGCGCATCAGCAGGCGCAATGCCAGAATGGCCACCAATCGCCGAAAGCCCAACCGTGCCTGGGGTTAAACGGGTGGTAACAACCTGTTGCACTTTGCTAATTTCCCAAACTGCCCGCCCACCAAGGCTATCGGCAACGCTGGCTACATCAACTAACGCTAAATCAAGCAATTCCTGGTTGCGATAAATTTCGAGCAAAGCATGGCGCGTCACCGCCTCAGACGCAAAACATGCCATACTGCCTGCCGCCAAGCCTGCCAATGTTGGCTCGATCGTTTGAGGAAAAGCGTTGTTAGTTCCGGTTGATAGCGCTAAAATCGGGATCGAGCGCGAGCCTTTGACTGCTGCCCGAGCCGTGCCATCGCCACCAAGCGTGATTAAACAGCCAACTCCATGCTGTTCGGCCAAACGCGCAGCCAAAGTTGTATCATCAGCATGATCGTGCCATTGGCCCTCAAACGGCAGCAAGCGAAATGGCAATTGTTGGCGCTCGGCGGCGTTGCGCACAATGCCAGCATGGTCGGGCAAATACCAAACTTCGTGCACAGGCGTGGCCGCCAAGCCTTGTAAAACCCGCCGCACAATACTGGTTTTTTCATTATTCGAGACACTCGAGGCATGGCTGACCACCCGCCGAATATCTTTACTTGAAGCTGGATTGGCAATGATTGCAACACGGGTCATAAATAATAACCGATCTCCAAAATTGATCCACGAAGGGGCAAGGGGTCAGGGATCAGAGTTGAAAGCACAGCAATTCTAACTGTTGACCATCGACCTAAATCCTAATGCTTCAACCATACACCTCTCAATTAAATTTCGATAGAAACTGCATCCTTCAAAACGCTCTGCGCCTCTGCGTTAAATTCTGATCCCTGATACCTAATTACTGACCCCTCGTTTACTTTTGCAACTTGCGTAGCAACGCTGGAATATTAGGATAAAAGCCAACGCCCAACAATGGTGGCGCAACTGGGCTACCTTCGGCGTTCCAGTAGCGTTGGCGCAGATCGTGACCATTTGGCAGGCGCAGGCTATAGGGAACGCCTAGCACTTTGCCTTCCCCAACTCGCAACCCGCGTGGCTGCGAAAATTCTTTGAAAATCGCGCCAAGCAACAAACTAATTCCCGAAAAAATGATCGTTCGACGAAGCCATGGTTTCATCACAAACTCCTCATACCATTATGGATACAAATATGGTGAGCTAGGCATCTCGATTGGCACTAAAGTTCCAGCAATTTGGGGCACAACCGAGCCATTAATTTCGGCTGGCACAAAGGTTCCTTCAACCCGCACCCATTGATCATTGCTAAAATCTGCGCCGTTGTTAGCCTTGACCCGCAACGACAAGGCCGTACCATCGGCGGTGCAGCAGGTTACAACATAACGACCAACCAGCACTTCATCAGCAGGCAAATCGGGGGTACGATAAACAAAGCCTTCAAAGGCAGCCTGTTTATCACGCAGCACTTCAAGATCGCTCTGCCGCACTGCGGTTGTCCATTCGAGTAATGTCCAACTTTTGCTATCATCGGATAAATTAGTTTTCCAACGTGCCAGCAAATTATCACTCGAATTGGCATTCAAAGCCTTACCAGAGACCAGATTTGCCCCCAGCGGGCGGGCCGGCACAAGCACGGCAAAGGCCACTGGAATGGTCAATAATGCCAACATGCGTTTAGGAATAGCTGGCGCTTTGGTCAAGGCCATGCCGACTGCCGCCAACAACAGCACTACCGCCGTTGCAACTAATAAGCCAGTATAACGTGGGTGAATATACAAATTCAAGCGGTTAGTTTGCCACTTGTAGATAATCATGGCTCCCAGCCCGAACATTACTCCAACCGAAAGCCAGCGCTCAAGCACCTGACGTTGCATCATTCACCTCAGATCAAAACAACATAGCTGATCAAGCCAGCAATAATCGCAAATAAGGCCGCCAACACAACCATCGCCAACACCGCCGAGCGGCGGAAGGTGGTGGTCAGCATCAAGGTACTTTTAATATCAATCATCGGGCCAAAGACCAAAAAGGCCATGACCGCACCAGGATGGAACAAACCAAGGAACGATAAGGCCAAAAAGGCATCAACCGTGGAACAAACTGAAAGCAGCACTGCCACCAGCATCAACACCACAATCCCCAACAACGGGGCAAAAAAGCCGATACCACTATCATTTAGGGTTAGCAAGGCCGATTGGGGAATGAAGGTTTGCATCGTTGCCGCGAGTAACGAACCCATCACCAAATATTGGGCCATTTCAAAAAACTCAACGCTACCGTGAGCAATCAAGCCAGCCAAACGCCCCTTAGGTTGTTCATGGGAATGGTCGCAAGCGCCATGGTCATGGTCACAATGGCTATGATCATGCTCATCATCAGGAGTTAATGAAAGTGGCGTTAGAATTGCTTCACGCTTAATTCCAGCTCCAATAATCAAGCCAATCGTCAAGGCGATGATAATCGTAAAACTAACCCGCGCCAAGGCCCAACGCACATCACCAAAGGCAATCGAAGTTGAGATCAGCACAATCGGATTGACCACAGGAGCCGCTAAGGCAAAGGCAATTCCCATTGAGGCTGGTGCGCCTTTGCGCAACAAACGCCGACTGGTTGGAATCGCCCCACACTCGCAGACTGGAAATAGCAAGCCCAAGAGTGAGCCAAAAATTGAAGCTCCAAAAGCATTTTGCGGCACAAAACTAGCCAAATGCTGTGGTTTGACAAACTCGCCAATTAATACTGAAACAATCACCCCAGCACTCAAAAAGGGCAAGGCTTCGATAAAAATCCCTTGAAAGGTGGTAACTAAGCCTTGAAGCTTGTTGGTCAATGGGGCTAAATTGCTTGGTACAAGCCAGCCACTGGCCAGCCACAGGCCTAAAATACCAATCAGCGGCGCGAAAAACAGTAGCCATTTACGTTGGGTTTTGGGTTGAACATCGACACTGACAACAGCCATGGGGACACCTCGTTGGTTCGACTGCTGCCATGATACCCGAAAATGCTGTACCTGAAAACAGCTCGCTTGATCCAAGAAAAGCACGAAGGCTGAAACCGCGAAGGCCACCAAGCTCAATTTTTTAGCCGCAGATTAGCACAGATAAATATGATTATTTGGCGCAATCCATTGTCCCTTGCCATCACCGAAACGACCGATCACCGATCCCCAATAACCAACTGCTATGTTCTATATAATTACCCTATTGACATGTAAAATCAACATGATGTATAGTATTTCTAACATTAGATTAGATTTATTTGACATATCCAAGGAGCATTGTATGCCGTATCGAGAGAAAACTGCTTGGTTAGCACTGATCGCAATCGCTGTCACCTATGGCCCTTACTTCACCTTATCAGCGATCTTCCAGCCAGTTGACGTGCCCAACCTGCCACAACTCGGCCTATTTGCCGCCACGACCATCAGCCAACTGATCATCTTGGGCTTAGGCCATTTGTACTTAGGAATGAAAGCACCCCAAGATCGGCGCATGCCGCCCGACGAGCGCGATCAAGCCATTCAACGGCGCTCCTTCCAATCGGCCTATTATGTGCTGATGATGGGAATGATTGTGGTTGGTGGGATCATGCCTTTCACCGAACGTGGCTGGACAATCGTCAACGCCGCAATCATGATCATGGTTATCTCAGAAGTTGTACAATACAGCGTCACCGTAATTAGCTATCGCAGGTACTCATGATCGAGGGCATCCTATCTAACCGAATCCGTCTGCTACGCTTTATTAATGGCGAAATGACCCAAGCCGATCTCGGCCAGCGCATCGGCGTTACCCGCCAGACGATTGCGGCGATCGAAGCAGGCAAATACGCCCCAACCTTAGAAGCAGCCTTCCGGATTGCCCATGTCTTTCAAGTGCCCTTGGATGAAGTGTTTCAGTGGATACCACAGGATGGCGCAGGCATACAGTATGAGGGCTAACAAAAAATTGGCGATGAGCTTTTGATCACGAAGGCGAAATTGGCTATGGGCTATAGGCGTTTGGCTATCGGAATGTTTCATAATGTTGCAAGGATTGTTCCGATAGCCAAACGCCTGAAGCCTAGAACCCTCTTTTTCGAAACCTGACCCCTGACCACTAGCCCTAATATCTACTCAGCCAGCCAAATCAGATAGATCGGGGTTGACCCAACTAGCCCTGCCGAAACATCAACAAAAGTGATCGTCAGGGTATGGCCGCTGGCCGCATTAATAACTTCCCACGGAAGTTCAACCAGCTCGCCATTACTAGCAATATCATAGGTATGTTGAAAAATCACATTGGCTCCATCGCGAATGATAATCCGATCATCGACCAAGGTTGGTTGCAACGAGCTAGGACTAGCCGAAAGATAAATATGACCACCAGCCGGAATCGTGGCAGGCAACGTTGCCGTGAAGCTTGCAAATACTTCACCCTGTTGCGTCACTGCACGGGTAGGAATGCTAGCTGCATTAACTGTCAGCAAAGCTAGCAGCGTCATCCGCTGAACCAACGGGCTATACGAACGATAGGCTGTATCAATAATTAGAGCCGCGCCCGAATCAGCAGCAAGTTCATCGACAGTTGGCGTAGCACTATTTTGAATACCGCTGCTAGCGCTATCTTCAAGCGGAATCCCAATCACCAACATATCGCCTGCAACCCCAACCCCGCGCCCAAAATAATCGCCGGTCGAAACCTGCGAAGCCTTGAGATAACTTTGTTGGCTCCATGTCGTGCCATTGTGGGCATACACATAGGCGGCTCCCGCTTGGATGGCGGTCTCATCGGCACTGGGTTGTGCACTATTTTGGACACCAGCAATCCCGCTATCCTCTTCAGGTGCACCAATCACAATCGTATTAGCATCAATCGCTACACTCATGCCAAAACGATCACCCTCCGCGACATTCGACGCTTTGAGGTAGGCTTGTTGGCTCCATACTCCTGCGTTCTGGGTATAAACAAAGGCGGCTCCGGCGAACGATGATAGCTCATCAACGCTTGGGCTAGCGCCATGCTGCACGCCTGAAGTACTCGAATCTTCGTAGGGAGCGCCAACCACGATCGTATTGCCAGCGATCGCCAGATTAAAGCCAAACTGATCGCCAGGTGTAACCTGCGAGGCCTTAACAAAGACTTGTGGACTCCAAATTGGGCCGCTGCGGGCAAATACAAAAACTGCGCCTGCTGCCAAAGCCGCCTCATTGACCAAGGCGGTAGCACTATTTTGCACTCCAGTATGGCTACTATCCTCACCTGGCGCACCAACAATCACCGTATCGCCAGCCACTGCGACACTCCACCCAAACACATCGTCATTACTAATTTGGGCAGCTTTGAGATAACTTTGCTGGCTCCAATTCGTGTCAGTGCGTACAAACACATAGGCTGCACCCGCTGCGGTAGCCGTTTCATTGACCGTTGGGGTAGCACTATTTTGCACCCCAACGATGTTACTATCCTCACCATAGGCTCCAACGACAATTGTGTTTGCTTCTAAATCCACGCTCCAGCCAAACCAATCGCCAATTGTAACTTGCGAGGCCTTAAGATAACTTTGCTGACTCCAATTCGAGCCCGTGCGCACAAACACATAGGCTGCACCAGCACTATTAACTGCATTATCGACGCTCGGTGTGGCAGTATTTTGCACTCCAGCGGTGCTGCTACTCTCATAGGGCGAGCCAACCACAATCGTATCGCCAGAGATCGCCACGCTCCAGCCAAATCGATCGTTGGCGCTAACCTCAGAGGCTTTGAGGTAGGCCTGTTGCTGCCAGCCAGCATTCCCACGCACAAACACATAAGCAGCACCCGCTTGCGAAGCCAAGCCATTGATAATCGGCGTAGCCGTATTTTGCACGCCCGCCAAACTGCTGGATTCGGCTGGAACACCGACTACCACCGTATCACCAGAGACTGCCACACTCGTGCCAAAGGTCGCGCCAGTAGAGACTTGTGCAGCCTTCAAATAGCCAGCTTGAAATTTGGAGCCAGTGATCGCCGTGGTTGGTGCAAGCAGGCTTTGAATTGCCGTCCAATCGGTTGAGGTTAAGCGCTCTGCGTCCTCAGAATGTGGAGCTTGGGCGGCGATTCGGGGCAATCCAAGGCCAAAACTGATGCTGATCAACAACAATCCAAGCAGCATACGGGTATAGACGATTGGTTTTGGTGTGCTCATAGATGCTTCCTTTAATCATGGAGCTAGCTGATGCTGGGTAGCTTAACTCGCGCCCGTAATCGGATCGTAAACACGTTTACAGGCTGATTGCAGGATGGAATTAATCGATAGTTTCCGCCAACAGATGGGTTTGCCCAAGCTGGGTGCGCAGCGTCACGGCCTCGCTTTGAGCGGCAGCTGCTCCAGTTTGATCACCAAGTGCTCGCAAAATCTGGCTGAGGGTGGCCAAGGCATAAGCTTTCGTCGGCAGATCGTGAATCGCCGTGGTATGCTGAATGGCTTGAATTGTGATTTGATAAGCAGTTTGGTAATCTGCCTGCTCGTGCCACGCCGCCGCCAAGTTGCTTAGGCTAATGCCCTCACCCCAACGATCACCAATCCGTTGGCGAATACTTAATGCCTTTTGATAATAATCGATCGCACGAACTGGATCACCTTGAGCTTGCACCACAGCACCCAGATTATTCAGGGTCAACGCCTCGCCCCAACCATCCTCAAGCACTTGACAACGCGTCAAAATCGCCGCCAATTGATCCCAAGCATGTTGGGGATCGCCCTGGGCAAGCGCGATTAAGGCCAAGGTATTCTGGGCTAAATTGATACTCCGTTGATCGTGAAGCAACCTATAAAACGCCAACGCCTGCTCGTGGTAGCGCAACGCCATAGCATAATTGCCTTGCAGATAGGCCAAAAAGCCCAAACTACGCAGCGCATGGGCATAGACCTGTTTCAACGGCAACGTTTGGGCAATCGCAATCGAGCGCTGAAGGCTTTGTTCGGCGGCAGCAAACTGGCCATAGTTGCGTTGCGCGATGCCAATTTGCAACAAACAGGCGGCTATATACTGCGGCAGATCAAGCGTTTGAGCTAAATCCAAGGCCTGTTGCCCAACCTGCTCGGCAGTGCGATAATCTGCTGCTGCATTAAAATGGCTAGCCAGTGCAATTGTCAAGCGCATCAGCAAACGCTGTTGCTGAAGGCTGGTTGGTTGGCGTTGAATTTGGCTAATGCTGGTTTGCAGCACGCGAATTGCTTCGTGATACAAGCCCATAAGATCGTAGAGCTGCGATAAACCAGCAAGACTTGCATGGACCAAATGGGTCGCGCCATGTTCCAGCGCCCAAAGCCATGCCTGACGAATATTATCAAGATCGTCGCGTAAAAGCCGAATGCTTGCTTGTGGTTGCGAGCCACTAAGCGCTAGCGTATGCCGACGAACAAGGGCAAGGTAGTAAACACTATGCCGTTTGGTCGTAGTCATAGCAGTCGTTGGCATGGGCTGCAATTGTTCAGCGGCATACTGTTGGATCAACCGATGCATCGAGTAGCGACCTGCATCTTGAGCCAACCAACTTTTATCAATCAAATCGCGCACCGTTAAGTGCGCTACCCCAATAATGCTACGCATCGCCGCCAGCGACCAACTGCCCCGCAACAAACTAGCCTGACTGAGCACTCGCTGTTCGTGGCGCGAAAGCAACCGCCACGAGCCATCAAACACGGCCCGCATGCTGCGATGACGGTCGGGCAAATCGCGCACGCTGGTTTGCAGAAAATCCATATCCTGCTCAATCGCTGTGGCAATTTCATCCAACCCAAGATAGTGCACCCAACGAGCGGCCAATTCAATTGCCAACGGATTACCATCAAGCATGCGACAAATCCGATCGATCCATTCCAAGCTGGCAGGATCGGCCAACATTTGGCGGGTAGCGTTGGTTCCACGTGCCAGAAATAATTGAGCACTTGTGGCAAACGTTTGATCAGCATTTGCCAACGCCAAGCCATGCAGTTGTAGCCGCTGCTCAGCTTGGATATTAAGTGGCTCGCGTGAGGTTACCAATAACACCACATGGGGACAAACATCAAGGATCGCTTGAAGATCCATGGCTTCATGGACCAGATGCTCAAGATTATCCAAAACCAATAAGACCGAGCGCTGCCCCAAATAATGCAGCAATGCTGCTTGGGGCGTATGCAGTTGTTGCGATAAGCCTAGCGTCGTCGCGATGGTTGCACTAATTCGATGGTGATCGGATGCGAGTGATTCGCCAGCACTACCCACAAAACTCACAAACCAAACTGCTTCAAAGGCCGCTTGGGCAGCATGAGCATAGGCCAAAGCTAAGGTTGTTTTGCCAATGCCCCCTAAACCGAGCAAGGTCACCAAACGTTGCTGTTTTTGCTCAATTAAGCTGTGCAAAAGCGCCAATTCATGGGTTCGCCCAATCAGCGCTTTGCTTAGTTCAGGCAAGGTTTGCAGCGTTGGATTAGGCAGGGGCGAAGTGGCAGAAGCATTGATTAAACGCTGATAAAGCGCTTGAGTCTCGGGATCAGGGCCGATCCCCAGTTCGCGCTCAAGCGTTCGTTGGCATAACAAATACTGCTCACGCAACAGACTCTGATGGCCCAACTCGGCAAAACTGATCATCAAGCGGCGATGGGCCTGCTCATGCCATGGTAAATGCACCAATTGGGCAGTTGAAAGCCGCTGAACCTCATGAAAATCGCGCATTCGCAGGGCCGAATCGGCTAAAACATCGTAGGCCAAGATTAATTGTCGATGCCGCGCCTCGCGCTGCCGTTCCAGCCAAGCATCAAATCCACTACTCGCCTCAATCGCAAAGGGAGTCAACAAATCGCCCTGATACAACCCAACTGCGCCAGTTAATTGTTCAAGACAAGTAACACATATCACTCCATGCTCATGGTTATGGGCGTGGTAGGCGGCGATCGCTTGATCAAAACGCCAGACATCGACCTGAAGTTCAGGCCATGTTTGGGCTTGCAGCACAATCCGCGCCCGATCAGCGATCAACAACGGCGCACGCTCAGGAAAGGCCTGATACAACGGATGCAGGCTGTGTTGTAATTGCGAGAAGGTTACACGCAAATTGGTACGAGCTTTGCTACTCGAATAATCTTCCCAAAGCAAGCTTGCCAGCTGATCACGCGCCCACTGGCGACGTGGATCAAGCCAAATAAGCGCCAAAAGTGCCCGAACTTTATTCGAGCGAAATTGTAGCGGTTGATCGTTGAATGTGGCACGCACAAGGCCAAAAAAACAAAACTGCATAATCCATGTCCTTCAGTGATTACGGATTGACTACGCTAGGGCGCTAAGCTGCATTCTTAGCTGCGCTGGAATAGGTTCCCTCACCCCCAATCCCGCTCCCACGGCGGCGGGCGAGGGGAGCTAGCAATCCAAGGGTAGTTTCCACAAACGCACATGCAAAGCCAGCAAAGCCGCGTAGGGCTGGGCGAGGGGAGCTAGCAATCCAAGGGTGGTATCCACTGCGAACCACCAATTCTCTGGTTTAGCGGTGGATACCTGTTCACCACCATATGTCCTTGAGGGGGTGCAGGGGGATTAAAGCCCCCTGCGTCTCCCGCCTTGAGGCGGGACGGAAGGGTGGTGATCAATGGATTATTAAAAACCTACCCCTGCAAGGAGGGAGTAAAGGCTTACCCGACTTTGTTCAAAACCGATTCCTGAAAACTGGAGGATACCCATGATGAGCACACAACCACAATCTCCGCAATCGAACGCCCATGAACCAGCCACGCGCACATTTGGTCACGATTGGCAGACTGATTTTAACCGTCAGTTGGTTGATTATCGTGAGTTTACGCTGGGCAACCCCCGGCGTGATGGCATTCCACCAATTGATCAGCCGCAATTTGAAAGTATCGACCAAGCCAAACATTGGCTCAGCCCTGACGATCCAGTTTTAGTTGTAGCCAACCAGCAACACACCACCATCTATCCACTACAAATCTTGATGTGGCATGAAATTGTCAACGATTGGCTTGGCGATCTGCCAATTGCCGTGACCTTTTGCCCATTATGCAATATTGGCGTTGTGTTCGAGCGCCAAGTTGCCAACCAACAATTAACCTTTGGCGTTTCAGGCTTGCTGCGCAAAAGTGATTTAGTGATGTGGGATCGTCAAACCGAATCGTTGTGGCAACAAGCAACAGGGCTGGGTTTGGTTGGCCATTTTGCCGGAACTCAACTCCAAATGTTGCCAAGCCTCTTGGTTGCTTGGCACATCGCCTGCGAACAAACGCCGATGATCCGTGTGCTATCACGTCAAACTGGCTTTCGGCGCAGCTATGGCCAAAATCCTTATATTGCCTACGACCAACAAACCACTCCATGGCTATTACAACAACGCCCCAATCCCCAACTACCAGCGCTGGAACGGGTGGTTGGTTTGGTGCTTGGTAACGCCGCGCTCGCCTATCCCTTCAGTATTTTAGCACGCCAGCAGGTGATTAACGATCACTATCTGGATACCTCGATCGCCATTTTCTATCAAGCAGGAATGGCTTCGGCGGTTGATGCCGCGACAATCGCCCAATCGCATGCAACTGGCATGGGCACGGCTTGGCTGCGCCAATTAGACGACCTGCTGCTGAGCTTTGAGTGGCGTGATCAAGCGATTTACGACCGCCAAACCAATAGCCGTTGGGATATTACGGGTCGGGCGGTGACTGGCCCACTACAAGGGCGACAACTTAGCCCAATTATTCATGGTAATCATTTTTGGTTTGCCTTCGCGGCGTTAATTGGTGAACAAACCCAAACTATGCGGCTCTACTGCGATATTGAGGCGATGGATACGGTTTGATTACGCATAAAGCCTATGCTTGCCGCAGTTCAACCTTTGGAGGAAAAATCAATGCCTACTTCGCTCAAAATACTTGGCGGCTTGCTCATGGCAGCGATATTAATCATACTCACGCAGCATCCCAAGGCTCAAGCAGTTCCCGCCGCCACAATTGTGTTTGATCCGGTGGTAACGTATGCCACAACTGGCAGCGGTGCATTCGTGGCAACTGGCGATTTCAATCGTGATGGCGTGGCCGATCTCGCGGCAACCTCGCGAGCCACCAATGAAATTAATGTGTTGCTTGGCAATAGTGATGGCACATTTGCAACGACGGTGGCCTATGCAACTGGCAATTTTCCAATCTCAGTCGCCGTCAGTGATGTCAACCACGATGGCAACGACGACTTGGCGGTGGTTAATTTCGGCTCAGCGTCGGTCTCGCTGTTGCTTGGCACAGGCACAGGCAGTTTCAATGCGGCGGTTAATCTACCAACAGTTGGCGCACCAGAATCAATTCAAATCGCCGATCTGAATCGTGATGGTCACCCCGACCTAGTTGTTGGCGGATTAACAGCAACCAATAATGTTGGAGTTGCGCTCGGCAATGGTAGCGGCGGGTTCGCCAGCCCCTTGCTGAGCACAGTTGGCGGCGGAGGCTATGGTATAACCGTGGCCGATTTTAACCACGATAATCGCATGGATGTGGCCAAAACGATCTATACCGACAAAGCCTATACCGTCGGTTTCGGCAATGGCGCAGGCGGATTCACGGGCGCAATCAATTATCCATTGAGCGATCTTCCCTATGGCATCGTGCATGGCGATTGGAACCACGATGGCAACCGCGATTTAGCAATCGTCATCCGCCCGCCGACCAATCAGGTAGCGGTAGTATTTGGCAGTGCCAACGGTAGTTTTGGCGCACCAAGCTACTATCCAGTTGGCCCAACCCCCGAATGGCTCACCGCCAGCGATCTTGATAACGATGGCAATCTTGATCTAGCGGTGGCGACGATCAGCGGCAACGTATGGGTATTGCAAGGCAGCAGCAACGGCATGTTTCATGATGCTGGCTCATTTAGCGGAGCATTTGTGCCCCGGGCGGTGGCCGCTACCGATTTCAACCGCGATGGCCGCAACGATTTAACAACCAGCAATGAAGGTGCGATCGTTGGGGTCTTGCTAAATCGTAGTGATAGCCAGTGTGGTGGAATTGGCTTTAACGCAACGACCACAACGGTTGGAGCCGAAACCTTGGTTGGCAGCACCACCAGCGATATGAATAACGATGGTGATCTCGATTTGGTAATCGCCAGCCCAAGCACCAACAGCATCATTATTCGCTATGATAATGGCACTGGCTCGTTTAGCAGCGCCATCAGCATTAGCCTTGGGCTGCAACCATCCGATGTAGCGGTTGGGGATGTCAACCGCGATGGCCGCAACGATTTGATTGTGGCCGCCTTTTTAGCCAATCAAGCGCTTGTGTTGCTGAATAATGGAGCTGGAAATTTCACCACCACCAGCTATCCAACGCCCTTTAATCCAGTTGAGATCACGATTGCCGATTTCAATAACGATGGCAGCCACGATTTTGCCAGCGCCAACTACAATGCCAATTCGATCAGCGTGCGCATGGGCAATGGCAGCGGTAGTTTTGGTGCAGCAACTGATTATCCAAGCGACGCGCATCCCTTCAAACTCACCAGCGTTGATCTTGATCATAATGGCTCGATCGATCTGGCGTGGGTTAATTACGTGGCAAATACCCTGAGCGTTCGCTTGAACAATGGCAATGGCACGTTTGGCCCAAGCATCAACACGGCAGTTGGGGTTGGCCCAACCTCGGTGAGCTTTGGCGATTGGAATCGTGATAGCATTGCCGATGCAGCGGTCACCAATCGTAGTGCACATACACTTTCGATTCTGCGCGGCACAGGCACAGGAGCATTCAGTGTTACCGCCACCATGCCCAGCAATCTGTTGCCAATGGATGTTTTGAGCCACGATTTTAATCTTGATGGGCGGCTCGATTTAGCCGTCTCGTACACCTCAGAATCGAGTGTCACAATTGCTCGTGGTAATGGCGATGGAACCTTTGCGGCACTTATTGGTTTTGGCCCACGAGTTGCCAACCGTGGCTTAAGCGCAGGCGATTTTAATCACGATGGCAAGATCGATCTAGCAGGAGCCAATTATCTCTCGAATACCTTGGCCGTGCTGTTGAATAGCTGTCCGGCTGCACCACCGCAGACCCCAACGCCAACTATAAGCCCAACGCCGAGCGCAAGCAGCCAACGATCGGCCTATCTGCCACTGGTCTCGCTACGTCAAATCAGCGTGTTGGCAACGCTCAATGACCAAACGATTCCAATTCGTCCGATCACAGTTCAAGGCGAAACCTACTATACAACCACAATTCAGCTAACCACAAGCTTACCGTCAGGCGGCAAATTCTATTTTTCAGCGTCACCACAGAACATCCAACCAATCCACATTGATGATGAGTTAGTAGTGCGCATAAATGGTCAAGTACGGTTCAGCCAGATCGCTACAACTCCAGTAATCGTGGAAATTCCCCGTGCAACGCTTGAAACGTGGGTAGGTCAACCACTTGAAATTGCCTTCCGCGATATGTATGGTTCGCTGGTTGGTAGTAGTCCAGTTTGGCTCATTTGGGTTCCTTAGCGCGATGTGGTTCCCAGATTTGATCCACGAAGGACACGAAGCGCACGAAGGACGAAACCGCGAAGCACGCGAAGCTTAATTTTTTAGCCACAGATTGCACAGATGGATGCGATTATTCTGTTGTGCCACGTGCTTGAACCCTAACCTCTGAATCCTGATCTCTGAATCCTAGCCCCTGGAACCCTCTGCGCCTCTGCGTTAACATCCGCCCCTTGTAAAAATAGAAAGGGGTCAGGAATGCAGGCTTTGCTTAAACCTGATCCCTGACCCCTGACCACTAGCCCCTAATTTCAGCGATTAACCATAATCACCGGAGCATAGATCGTGGTATTAATTGCCCACTTATAAACACTACCGGAACAGAGATCAGTCGATTTCGTGCCTGTGCCATCATCATCGCTGACCACTCGTAGGTTGGCACTCAGCGGCGCGTTAGCCCACGTATAGTTGAGCGTACGTGAGGCTCCCACTGCCAACGGCTGATCAAGCACAAAAGTTTGCAGCGCCGTATTACCGTGATACAAGGTCAATGGCATGCCAGTTGGAATCGCCAAATTGCCGCTGGCATTCTCCAAGATGATGCTGATTTGCTGATTTTGCTGTACAACCCGTACCAACAAACCATTGTCGCGACACATCGCATACAGCACAACCTCATCGCAGCCTTGGCCTTGATTATCGTCGGTCACACAAACTTTGGTCGTGTAGTTGCCAATTGCGCTAAAGCTATGGCTGGCACTGGTGCTAGTCACTTGGGCCGCCAATGGAATCGTATCAATCGCCCCATCGCCCCAATCGATGCTGGCGGTTTTGGTGTCATTGGCAAATGGGTCGGTCAAGGCCAAATCAAGGGTAAATTGCTGATCATAGATTTGGAACTGATCAGACCCAGCCGCGACGGTCGGCGCAACGTTGCGCACCAGCACCGTGCCATTGACAATGGTTTCAGCGCCATCATCATCAAGAATCTTGACCGCGACTGGACGGGTGGTAGTTCCGTCAAACGAGCGGGCATCGAAACGGGTGATCGCCGTAGTCGAATCGTCAAATGCGCCATCGTTATCGAGATCCCAAGCGACCGTCAATGGATCATACTCGTTGCCAGCATCATCGATCATCACGGCCAAAATGCCGAATTCGCCTTCGTTGACCACCATCGTATTGGTAAAGATGCCAGTTGGAGCCAGATTCGCCACAGTTACATCGACACTGGTTGCATTTACCTCGCTAGCTTCATCGGCAAAGGCAAAGGCTTCCACACTAATTGGCGTACCTGCATCATCCTCGGGGTAAAGAATGTCAACCGTTGCAGTTAATGTTGCACCTGGCTCAAGCGTCAATGCTTCCGGCACATCCAACACATTGCCAATCCGTACCTCAACAATATCGGCCTCGTCGGGCAAATCAAGCTCGATTTGCAGATTATTGGCCGTGGCTGAGCCTTGATTGACAAGCGTCAACAGATATTCGACAACTTCACCTTCATTGATTGCTGTACGATTTGGCTCAATCGTCATGCTCAAATCAGCCACCGCCACAACTTCCGCGAAGCTGTATACAGCGTTATTGTTCAAATCTTGGTCATACGAATCGCTATCAACGGCCACCAAGGTTTCCAGATAGTCACGTTGATTTGGGCCAACCGAAAGCTGAATCGCGAAGGTTTCAGCCTGATCAACGCTCATCATGCCAACCTCGCAATGCACCAACTCAGCTTCTTGAATACAGCCAACATCAGCCGATGCTAGGCTGGTTCCGGCTGGTAAGTAAAACTCAATAACTACATTTGCTGCATCCGAAGGGCCGGTATTGGTGATGGTAGCGGTCAGGGTGGTCAATTCACCAGCATTCACCATTTGATCGTAGTCTACAGTCAAGGCTAAATCCGATAAACGTTCGACGGTAAAAGCCAACTCGCCAACATTATCGATCGCCGAAGTTTCACTATACAAGCTCGTATCGTTGATAACCAATTCGCTAGTATGCGAGATCAGCGTGCCTTCGGCGACCTCGGGCTTGACCTGCCAAGTCAGGGTTGTAGCGCTATTTTGGCTGCCTGCCGCAATAGCGCCAAGGCTACAATTAATGGTTGTCGCAGCGCCATTCGTCGTAACCCCACAGCCATCAGGGTCATCCAGCGTGACCAGGCCATTTGCCAACATCCGATCGATCACGGCAACATCAAGCGCCGGATTCAAGCTGATATTCTTGGGAGCAAGCGTATAGCTGTAGCTTTCGCCAGCCACGATATAGCCGCCAATCAAGCCTTCATAGCCCATCACCAAATCGGTAGCCATGGCATTCGCTTCGACCGTGACATACAACGGTAAGGTTTGGGTATAGCCCTCGCTACTGGCATGCAGCAACACTTCATAGGTTCCAGGCGCAGTATCAATCAACGCGCTCAGTTCAAGGTTGACCAATTGACCAACTTCAGCCGTGGCGCTCGACAAGTTGACAAAGAACAATTCTTCATCGGCAGGCTCTTCGATGCTGAATTCGATTGGCGAAACCCATTCGTTGCCATCAATATTCAAAACGTAGGGCGCAGCAACTTCATGTGGGCGGGCGGCTTGATCTTCAGCAACTTCAATATAGAAGCCAGTGACGGCCAAAGTCAGGGTTTTGGTATAGGCATGCTCGTTATCAAAAGCTAGTAAGGTAATTGGATATTCGCCATACTCCAGATCGATCGTATCGGTTAAGATCAGGCGGGTCTGTTCACCTGGCATAAAACTTGAGCGGGTAAACGACCAATCGACCCCAAACGGTATATCCAGCACATCAACGAAAATCTCATCCTGTTCGCTGAATTGATAGGTTGCATCAATTTCAACGCTAGTGCTATTGAAGTTGGTCAAGGTCAGGTTATCAACGCTGGTACGCAACGTAAAATCAGGCTCATTCACCATCACCGGAATATCGAGATAGTGTGCGGTTCCATTCGATAGGGCCACCAAGGTTACGGTGTAGGTTCCGCCGAGCAAACTAGCGGCAGGCGTGAGCACCACACTCGATTGCACACCAGCCAAGGTCGGGGTTACGATTGGCGTGGTGATATGAGCGGCAAAACCCTCAGGCAAACCAGCAACTTCAATAAATATTTGCTCTGGATACGGATTGATGCTCGAAGCAAGCGTTAAGTTGCTTGTGCCCGCCACTCCCGCATCCAAGGTCAATTCGGTTGGATTGGCCGTGATACTGAATGGCGCAACCAATGGCGTAGCCGTAACGGGAGCAGCTGTCGAGGTTCGGCCAGTGCCTGAATCGTAGCCAATCACGGTTAGCTCATAGCTTTGATTGGCATTTAAGCCCGTGATTGTTTGGGATAAAGCATCGCCAATATCCACAATATAGCTATCTTCATCAAACTGATCGGCTTCATTGCGCACATGAATTTCATAGCCATCAACATCAGGATCGGGATGCTTGGTCCAAGCCAGATCCAAACTACCATAGCCTGGGGTAATCACGCTGGTGGTCGTCCAAGTTGGTTGCCATGTGTGCAATACGCTCACGGTGTTCGGGAAATAGTGGCGGCTTGGCGGATTTTGGCCGTCGTTGACTTCGAGCCACAGATTGTAAACCCCACTCTTGAGCGAGGAAAGATCAAGCGTTTCGTCGGCGTTTTGCAAGCCTTCAGCATAATCAAAGCTAACTAAAGGATACCCACTAAACTTGGTCACCGTGCCAACATCAACCGTAATCGTTTCGGTCGCCATAATCCCATCGGGGCGCATAAAGTTATTAGTTTTGGTATAGCTAGCAGTGTCAGTAATTGTATCTTGGCTAGCGTAAATCGTCGCAGTCGAAGTAAATGGCGTGCTTTGGGTCCAAGTCAAATCAACACTATTATTGCCATCGTTCTGGTTGGTCACGGCCAAATCACTAATCGGAGGGCCATAAACCGTGCCGCTAACATTGATAATAAAATCATAGGCGGGAGCGCGATTCAACACCAACTTCCATTCACCAAGCGCAGCATTAGTCACATTCAGGCTAGTTTGCAGCATTGGTGGTGCAGCAGCATTACCTTCTTGGGTAATTGGGTCGCGAATATCGCGTGGATCAACCAAGGTTTCGCTGAAATTTAGATTACCAGCTGCGTTACTGCCAGTCATTCGCAAGCCATCGGGGCGCACTAAGCTCACCTGAATATCGGTATCATAGCTTAAGCGCAACATATTGATCATCAAGTCGCCAGGGCGGGTCATTTCGACGGTACTGATGATAATTTCTTGGTTGTTGAAGCTATAGTCGTTAAATAACGCTAGATCTTCAGCGCTCAGGCTAGCGCGATTGAGTTGCTGTTGGGCATTCAGATCGTGCAAATATTTGGCGCGGCGCAGTGATGGCGCATCGATCAAACGATAATCATCAACATTGCCCACGCTAAATCGGCCACTGGTATCAACGTAAATTCCATAGTTGGCTCCGGCAATATTGACGCTGGCTTTGAAACCCCAAACATCACCACCGCCGCGCTTGAACTTGCCAAACTCCATGCCTGCGCCAAAAAACAGGTCGCTACCCGGCAGGGTCAAACAAACATCTTGATCATCGAAAGGCCAGGGCATCCAGATCCGCCAGCAGCGATCAACCAATGCGCCACGTTTAACTCCCACCTCGCCATAGATCCGCCCAACCAAGTTGAACGCACCATCTTTCGTCCAAGCGGTCAGTTTCATATTGCCACGAGCAATCACGGCATTAATATTCATTTCGGCGGTAAAGAGGAAGGGCACTGCACCATCGGTAAAGCGCATCTTGGCACTAGCCCGAGCAGCCTCAAACATCGAGAAAATCTTCATCGATGCGCCGATACCAATCTCAAATTTATAGGGGTTTTTGACATATTCCATGGACATATTGCCATCGGCAGTCACGGCGCGGAAGCTACCAATCCCCATTTTGCTCTCGATCGTGGCGCTCATCTCGATTTTGGTCACATTGCTAGTCAGGGTAACCGTGCCTGAAATCCGCGTGAGATCAAAGCCACTTGCGCCTAAAGGAATCGTACATTTAAGCACCACCCCAACTTTGCGCAATTGGAATTCGTTCAGGGCATCCGTCGAAGCGGGGGCGATCCGCATCGCGACGGTTTGATTGCTACCAGCAAAAATCTCGACACTCACGCCCAAGCCACTACAGCCAGCACCGCCCGAATTAGGCAATTTCAATTCACCACCAGCTGCGATGACCCAGCCGTTGCCTTCCTTTTTGAGCGTGCCTTCGAGAGTCAGCGACATGTCGCCAACTTTGATTTCAGGCAGCTTGAATGAGCCGCCACCAATCGAAAAGCCTTCTTTAGATATTTCGATGTTGTAGACCGAAACGGATAGCCCCCCCCATTCTTTGGGAATCGCAAAGGTTGCCTCGCGGGCCTTGACTGTACCATTTTCGATGCTGGCCTCTTTGATCGCCAACTTCATGCCAGCAATCGTCAACTCGAAGCTATCAACGTCGCCTGTTACCTTGCCATCTTTATCGATTCGCACAAGGCCTTCGGCTTCGGCAGTTTGCGAGGCCAGCGTGATTGAGACTTTGCCCGCAAACACAAAGCTATACGATTTATCTTGCTTATAATCGAGGCCGAGCGTGCCCGAAATCGTGACCGAATTGGTTGGGCTAGGCTCACCATTTTGCTTGCCAATCGTAAATCTGACCGGAATTTTGACCGCCGCATCACCAAACGACAGGCCGTTTTCATCAATCACCACTTTAGTTAAGGCAATTTGGGTGCTGCCAAGAATTGGTGGCAAGGTCAAGCTGGCCGAATTGGTCGCGAAGCGTTGAGTATTGAATTCAACATTTTTCAATTCCAGCTTCGAACTAGCCACCGTCAGGGTTAGTTCTTTGAGTTTGCCCGAGAATTTACCCTTTTTATCCCATTTCGCAGCAAATTTAGTTTCCATCTCGCTGCTCTTGATCAACACCTTGAGCGTGCCTTCAAGCTCTAGCTCCATGACTGGGCTGGTAATTGGGTTGGTTACCACAAATTTAACTTTATTTTTGGTAAAGCGAATACTCTCGCCAAGCCCAAAATCTGGTAAATCGGTGGCAACTGCGCCTTCGCCAATCGCCAAGCCCTGCTTGGTAATCGAAACTTTCTTGACCGTGATCGTTAGTTTTTTATCTTCTTTTTTCTTATCGCCTTCCTTAGGTGCAGCAGGCGGATCGCCAGCGGCAGGCGGTTTCGGTTCTTCCTTCTTCTCAGATGGGAAGGTGATCGTAAAACTGGCTTCACTGACTTTCAAGCCAGTATTGGTAATTTCGACTTCCTTCATTTCCAAGTCGTGGCCGGCAATTTTCAACTTCAGCTCTTTGATTGTGCCTTTGACATTCCCTTTCCAGTCAATTTTCAATTCGACCGGAATTTTGCGATCATTATCGGCAACATGCAAATCGAGGGTACTATCAATTTGCAGGCTAAAGCCATCTTTGTTGTCGTACATGATGGTGGCCGAGTTTTTGATAAACGAAATTGCTGGTGTATAGGCTCCAGTTTCGCTCAGCGCCACCGATTGCGCCAACAAACTGGTGGGGGTAAGCGGGTTTGTAGCAGTAATTGGCTTGCCCAAAGGATAAATATTGGGCAGCGGAATTTTAACCCCAACCCCACCAAAGTTGATCGAATTTGAGGTCACTTCGATCTCCGAGATAATTCCGGTTAGCTCACCTAGCTCCTTGGGCATAGTCAAAAGTGCTTGCTTAACTTTAATTTTATCGCCACTGAAGGTTGCATTTTTAACTTTAACCTTCAAGCCTGCAAAATACATTTCAAATTCATTGATTTTGGCTTCGCCCTTACCGCCTGGCTTGATCACCCCCGTCACACGCAAGGTGTTTTTCTTGACCGTCCCAGAAACTGGATTCGTCCCAGTGATTGGGTTCGTGCCAGTCAAAATACTGCTTGGTTGCAACAACGTGGTGGTGGTCATGTTGGTAGTTGGGGTCAAGGTCGAGGTGGTGGTAATGGCAGGCAGCGAAACTTTGAGTTCGGTCATAAAGCCCGCTTCGCCCGACAAAATTGCCACATCGCTAATCACGGCGCTCCCTAAAAGCTGGAAGCCCGCCAACTGCTTGATCGTTGGCGTAATTGTAGGACTTGGCTTGATAAAAGGCTTATCTTTGGTTACATCAATTGTAAAATCGCCCTTGAACAAAGGAAAATTTTCTTGAATTTGGGCAACATTGCCGTAGGTTTCAATAATTGTTGGCGTGCCAACGGCATCCCATTTAATTTTATCGTTGGGGCCGAGGCGAAGATGATAGGTATATTTGCCATCTTTTTTAAAGCCAATTTCGACCGCGCCGCTGGCTTCAGTCTGACCAAAAATAGTCGTAAATTCCTCGGCAGCAATTGCGATCTTGCCAACATCTTGTTGGGTACGATTGGTTGAATTAACTTTAGTGCTAATTTTGGCGGTAGCAGGTTTGGTATCGGGGTTGACAATAAAGGTATCTTTGACCGTCAAGGTACTGATCAAAGCCCCATTGCCCTTCATCAACACAGGCACTTGGTAGGTTTTGCTTTGGTTGACATTCAAATTGCCAACCGCACAAACTAGTTGTTCGCCATCTTTTAATACACAATCATTAACCGAGCCTTGCAAAATACCGTTGGCTGGCAAACGCTGGCTCAACTCGACTAAGGAAGCTGCTTGACCACCAGTATTACTAACGGTCACGGTATAAGTAATGATTGAGCCGAAATTGGTTTGCAACGGAGCCGTAGCGGTAACCACCAACTTGGCATGGGGCGTTTGCACTGGGTTATTCAAGGCTACTTGAGGCTGAATCCGCAAGCCACTAAAATCGGCTTCGGCTTGTTGGCTGGGCAAGTTGGGTACAAATTGGCTGGTAGCTGGGCGACTTGGAATAAAGGTTTGGGATTTAAGCTTAACTGGACTACTTGGGATGGCGGGCACAACCACCGTTTCTGCTGGGTCAAGCGCTGGTTGTGGGGCTGCTTCAACCACAGACGCACTTGGGGCAAACCCTGAATCTGGGGCAGTGGCAGGCATTTGGGCCGCCGCCAAAGCATCAAATTCTTGGGCAAATATACGCGGGTCGCCATCAGGTCGGGCAGTCATCTGCCAGGTTGCACCAATCGCGGCTTGGTTGCTCTCCCACAAATAGGTATCATCCTGTATAGCGGAACTCTGCGTCGGATCGTTGCTGCTTGGCTGCATCGGCAAACCCAAGGCAGCGCGATTCAGATAATAGCTAATTTGCTCCTCGATCGCTTTGTCGCCTGCAATTTCAGGCAAATTACCATTAAACACATCTTGGACGGCTAATAATGCAGCTTCTTGGAACAAATCGGGATCAGCAGCAGCAACCCGTTGCAAATAGGGATCAAGTTGCTCGTTACGGTCACGAATTAAGCCAGTGGCAGGGGATTGTTGGGAAGTTGCTTGATCGCTCGGTGCAGCAGACGATGCGTAAGGATAGACCATCATTTGGAAGGCTAACAGCAAAATCAAACTCATGCTCACGACTCGGGCAAGCTTACTAGTTTCGCGAATCATAGCAACCCCTTTATACAATCACCAAGCACACTCGCTAAAAAAGGCGCACTAAACTACCCAGCAAGCCTTAAAGCTGGCGCTGAAGCAACAACCAATACATAGGAGTGGAAGCAAGCTACACGATAAGCCCAAGCCCTAGGCCTGCCTATAGGCTATTCGTCCTGTCGAACGATTTATCCCCCTTTGGAAGGGAACAGCACTATAATAAAGCGTGGACTAATGAGGCATAGCTAGCTAGCAAATAGGTTATTTTAGCCAGCAAATTGAGGTGTTGTGTATGTTTACGGTCGGCGAATTTGCCCGCATTGCGCAGGTTTCCAAGCGTTTTTTGCGCTACTACGATGAATTAGGCCTGTTTCCGCCAGCAAGCATCGACCACGCCAATGGCCGACGCTACTACAGCGCTGAGCAATTACCAGCCTTGAACCGAATTTTGGTGCTCAAAGATTTGGGCTTTTCGCTCGATCAAATTAAAGATCTCGCCCACGATCAGATCTCTGCTGAGCAGATGCAACAGCTCTTACGTCAGAAAAAAGCTGAGATCGAAGCCCATTTGCGCGAAGAAACTCAACGTATTCATCGCATTGAATCACGCTTGAATGCACTGAATGATTTTGACAAGCCGCTGAATGTGGTGCTCAAGCCAATGCCCAGCCAAAACGTGCTCAGCACCCGCATCGTCGCCGAAAATTTCGAATCAGGCTTGCAGGCGATTCAACAGATTCGTCAACATCTGCCAACCAGCAAACGCTATGGCTTGTGCTTTTGTATCTGTCAAGATAGTACGACCTCAATCTATGATATGGATTTGGAAATTGGCTGTTTTATTGAGCAAACCAAGCATGCACCAATCAAAATTTCGCCCCAATTTGAATTACAGTTCAACCAACACCCCGCCAGCGAACTGATGGCCACCAGCGTGGTACAAGGCCCGCTTGAGCGCATTTTGACCAGCTACGAGCAAATTGGCCGTTGGGCCGAACTAAATGGCTATCGACCAATCGGCATGCCGCGCGAAATTTCGTTGCAACTGCCGCAAACCAGCGATGCCAGCGATTTACTGACCGAAGTGCAATTTCCGATCGAGCCAATTAAATGAGTAAACAATGAGAAGCCTAAAATAGGGCTTGCAGTTAACGTTACGTGAAGATTTAGACTGCTCATGGATTTGATTTTTATCGAGGAAAACACCCATGACAGCTAAAAATCTGGTTTTGGTCACAGGTGGCACGGGCAAAACAGGTCAGCGGATTGTCGCCCGCTTACAAGCCCAGGGCATCAAGCTACGCATTGGCTCGCGTTCAGCCAGCCCCAGTTTCGATTGGAATGATCAACAAACTTGGCCGGAAGCCTTGGCCGATGTGCAAAGCGTCTACATCTGCTACCAACCTGATCTGGCGATTCCGGCTGCAATCGATACAATTCGGGCCTTTTGCCAGTTGGCGGTTGCCAGCGGAGTTAAACATTTGGTGCTGCTCTCGGGGCGCGGCGAACCAGAAGCCCAAGCCTGTGAGCAAGTTGTGCAAACCGCAGGCGTAGCTTGGACGATTATGCGAGCAGGCTGGTTTATGCAAAATTTTAGCGAATCATTTTTTCACGAGCCACTGCTCAATGGCCAAATCTTCTTGCCCGCCAGCGATGTCAAAGAGCCATTTATTGATGCCGATGATATTGCCGATGTGGCGGTGGCCGCCTTGACTAACGTTGAACAACATCAAGGCCAATTGTATGAAATTACTGGGCCGCGCCTCATGACCTTTGCCGAAGCCATTAGCGAAATTGCCCAAGCCAATGGCCGCCCAATCGATTATCAGCCCATTCCGATCGAGGCCTATCTGGAAGCATTACGCGAACAACAGTGGCCTGCCGACATGCTTTGGTTGGTCGAATATTTGTTTAGCCAAGTGCTTGATGGCCGCAATGCCTACACAACCAATGGAGTCGAACGCGCCTTAGGTCGCCAGCCCAACGACTTCAGCAAGTTTGCGCGTGAGGCCGCAGCCCGTGGCGTTTGGCAACTTGCCAGCGTCAGTCGCTAGCGTTTCCGCATTACAACCCTGCTCTCACTGATTGGGAGCAGGGTTTTTAAAGGAGCAGGGTATGACGATTTTGGTAACCTATGCTAGTCGCGGTGGGGCAACGGCAGGAGTGGCCCAAGCGATCGCCAAAGTTTTGATTGAACAAGGTTTACAAGTAACGCTGCTACCAATGCAGCAAGTGCACGATCTGAGCAACTATCAGGCGGTCGTTGCAGGCAGCGCCATTCACAAAAATAATTGGTTGCCCGAGGCACTGACCTTTGTCAAACAGCATCAATCAGCGTTGCAAACCAAACCATTTGCAGCTTTTTTGACCTGCTTGGCCTTGGCAATGACCAAACAGCCTGAAAAAACTCGCACTGATGTAGCTCAATGGCTGCAACCAGTACGTAATTTGGTGCAGCCATGTAGCGAAGGCCTATTTGCTGGCGTATTGGATTTAAGCAAAATCAGTTTGGGCTACCGAATGTTATTTCGCGGCGCAATGCTAGTGCGACGCTGGCGCGAGGGCGATTATCGCAATTGGCCAGCGATTGAAGCATGGGCCGCTGCGCTACCAAGTCAACTAATCTGAAACACAAAGGGATGAAGGGTCAGAGTATTTATTTTAACCACGAAGATCACGAAGAACATGAAGGGCTGAAACCGCGTAGCACACTACGTTATGTTTATCCACAAATTATGCTTTTGCTATCCCTAGTGGGCTATAACATTGACTTAGCGCTATGCTCAATCCTAGCCCCTAGCCCCTGAATCCTGACCCCTATCCACCCTCTGCGCCGCTGCGTTAATTGATCCGATCCTTGATCAATGTTTAAGTCGTGGATCGAGGGCATCACGTAAGCCATCGCCAAGCAAATTAAAGCCCAGCACAGTCAGCATAATCGCGATCCCAGGAAACAAGGCATACCACCATTGGCCAGTACCGACATATTCGCGGGCGGTCGAAAGCATCGAACCCCACTCAGGTCGCGGTGGTTGTGCACCCAGCCCCAAAAAGCCCAAGGCCGCCACACTGGTAATCGATGAAGCCACGCTCAAGGTCATTTGGACCAAAATCGGGGTTAAGCTGTTGGGCAAAATATGCCGCAACAACATGCGCATTCGGCTCACGCCAACCGCCTCGGCAGCGTTAATATACTCTTGATTACGCACACTCAACACCGCTGCTCGGGCAATTCGCCCGAAAATTGGAATTTCGACCACCGCCACTGCCAACATTGCATTGAACAACGGTGGATCAAAAATCGTTTGCAAAATTGGCAATTCGGTAATTTGTTGACTAAATTTATACGAAAACGATTCACGGTTATTGCTAATTGCGGTCAATGCAATTGCCAAGAGAATCGAGGGAAACGCTAGCAAAATGTCCATTAGCCATGTCGCGACTGTATCAATAATGCCGCCGAAAAAGCCCGAAATCAAGCCCAGCAACGAGCCAAAAATTACCGCCAATATCACTGCAAATGTGCCCACCGTCAGCGAAATTGGCGCACCATGCAACACCCGAATAAAGATATCGCGACCTAATTGATCGGTGCCAAATGGCCGTTCAAATCTGCCCCACGGAATATCTTTGCGGGCTTTGTCGATGCTTTTGCTAGCAGCGTCGGCCCGTTCTTCGGCGGTCATCAGCCACGATGGCGGTTGTAGTTTGTTGGCAGTATCACGATTGAGCGTCTGATCGAGCGGTTGCACCAAGGGCGTGATAATCGCAATTGCAAACAGAAAAGCACAAATGACCATTCCCAAACGGCCAACCGTGCTACTAAACAGCCGCCGCCGCGCATCACTCCAAAGCGAACGCGGCTTACGCGAAAGTAACGCTTGATCGCTCGTTGGTTTATTGGTGATAGTTGGTTCAGTTGTCGCCATAATCAACCTTTACAAACAAGTTGCATCCACAACGCCGAGCAGCGTTACTTATATTGAATTCGTGGGTCAAAGAAGCGGTAGGAAATATCGACCAAGGTATTGATTAACACAAATACCAATGAAACGAACATTACGCCACTTTGTACCACCGGATAATCGCGGGCCAAAATGCCATCGAGCAACCAGCGCCCAATTCCAGGCCATGAAAACACCGTTTCAGTCAAAACAGCGCCGCCTAGCAAAAACCCTAATTGCAGCCCAATCACCGTAATGACTGGAATTAAGGCATTGCGTAGGCCATGGCGCAAAATTGTAATCCGCGCTGATAAACCTTTAGCACGGGCCGTGCGAATATAATCTTGATACAGCACTTCGAGCATGGCCGAACGAGTCATGCGGGCGATACTGGCAAGTGGCACAGTTGCCAAGGCAAGGCTAGGCATAATCAAATGCTTAAAAGCGTTCATGGTAATGTCGAAACGCCCAAGCAAGAGGCCATCAAGCAAATACAGGCCTGTGATTGGCTCGAACGAGCCTTGCAAGCTAGTATCAAGCCGCAAACTTGGATCAAGCCATTTCAGTTTGACCGAAAAGAGGTATTGCATCATCAAGCCCAACCAAAAGATCGGGATTGAAACGCCCAGCAAGGCTACAATCATGCTGCTGGCATCGATCCATGAGCCACGTTTGGTCGCTGCAACCACGCCTGTGGTCACACCAACCACCACCGCAATCAACAAAGCACTCAAGGCCAACTCGATCGTCGCGGGAAAACGCTGCTTTAATTCTTTGGAGATCGCTTGGCGGGTTTTGATTGAATCGCCAAAATCGCCAGTAGCAAAATTGGTGATATAGGTAACATATTGGCTTTCAAAGATGTTGCCGCTCTCAAAATTAAGAAACAAGGGGCGATCAAGTTTGAGTTTGGTGCGCAAGGCAGCGCGTTGTTCGGGGGTTGAGCGTTCACCGAGAATGATAATCGCCGGATCACCGGGGATCGTTCGCAGCAGGGTAAAAACCAAGAGCGAAATTCCAAGCAGGACGGGAATAATGCCAAGCAGCCGACGAAAAATATACCCAACCATGCATTCTTCCTTACTATACGCCGCTTGTTAGAGTTAAGTGCTAACAAGCGGCGTAGGCTCGGCTATTGGTTATTTGGTGATTGAGATCGGTGCGAATGATTCGCCACCAGTTGGATTTGGCACCCAGCCTTGCAAGGCTTTTTTAGCTGCCAATACTGGCGGAGCATGCACGATCGGAATCCGGGGCAAATCGGTGTTAATCAACTTGCCAGCTTCTTGGAACAAGCGGATCGACTCGGCGGGTGAGGAAGCACCACCTGCATCGGCCAGCAATTGCCAAACTTGCTCGTTGGTATAACCAGCTTCGTCGGCGTTGCCTGGACCAAAGTGAGTGAACAAGAAGTTGTTTGGGTCGCCATAGTCGCCCGTCCAACCCAACATGACCATCCCATTTTTCAGGCCAGCATCCCAGTTATCGAGATACACACCCCAATCTTCGGTTTTGAGTTCGACTTTGATCCCAACGTCAGAAAGTTGGGCCGCGTAGAGTTCGGCTACCGACTTAGCATCGGGGTAGTAAGGTCGTGAAACGGGCATATACCACAATTCCAAGGGCAATTCAGTACCATCGGTCAAGACCATGGTGCTAAAGCCATCGGCATAACCAGCTTCGGCCAACAAGGCTTTGGCCTTTTCAGGATCATAGGCATATGGTTCGAGGTCAGTCGCACGATATTCAGCCAAGCCATCGGGCAAGAAGTCGTCGGCAATTGAGCCAACGCCGCCATACGAGGCATCAAGAATTTCTTGCTTGTTGATGGCATAGGCAACCGCCTGACGAACCCGCACATCGTCAAAAGGCTTGTTGTTCATGTTCAACGACAAGTAGGCAATGTTGAACGGAGTCAAATCGACTACTTGCAAATCGGCGCTTGAAGCAATTTTATCGCGGCTATCAGCACTCAAGTTGATTGTGAAATCGATTGTGCCAGCTTCAAGCTCGGCCAAACGTTGTGGTGCTTCGGCGATAAAGCGGACAACCACACCTGGCATTTTGGCCTTGTCGCCCCAATAATCTTCGTTGCGCACTAAGGTGATACTTTGACCAGCATCCCAGCGCTCAAACTTGAAGGGGCCAGTTCCAACGCCACCAACTTCAGGTGAGCCATATTTTTCTTTGGCAGCCTTGACGGCATCAGGCGATGAAATCCCGAAGTATGAGGCGGCCAAATAGCTTGGCAACAACGGCACAGGCCGCGTCAACACAAACTTAACCGTGGTTGGGTCAACTGCCACAACTTCTTTGAAGGCACTGTTGGGGTCGCCAGCATAACCACCAAAGATGTCGGGCACGATATTGTATTGTTTGCCTTCAGCACGGAAGCCAAACTCAAAATCGGGCACAAACAAGCGCTGGAAGTTGAACACGACTGCATCAGCGTTGAAGTCGGTACCATCAGAGAATTTAACCCCTTCACGCAGCGTAAACGTCCACTCAGTCGCGTCGGCGTTTGGTTCCCACTTGGTCGCCAATTCTGGTACAACTTCCAACGTACCAGCTTTGAAACCCAACAACGATTCTTGGATTTGGCGGGTTACAATCAAAGCCGTACCCGTGGTTGTATCCATTGAATCGAGTGAATCGGGTTCGCCTGAGCCACCAAACACCAGATACTTATCAGCATCACCCATGGTTGGTTCTTCGGTTGCAGCAGCGGCTTCGGTTGGTGTGGCTGCGGCGGTGTCATCTGTAGGAGCGGTAGTTGGGGCGGCAGTGGGTTCGCCACCAGTAGCGGGAGTTGAGCCAACAGTCGCGGTTGGAGCGGCGGTTTCGCCACAGGCAGCTATCAACGGTATCATCAATACCAAGAGCAATAGCCAGCCAATCGAACGCTTACCCGGTTTACGGAAAGACATGAGACCTCCTTAAGCTATGCGTTCCTAAGATAGTCTTACTCTCGTCATCTCCACTGATACAGAGCGGTGCGGTTATCGTATTATAGGGCAAAATCCATGCAAGGTAAAATCTCGTTAACTTAATTTGGCAATCAACTGGCTCGTTTTTTAATATCTTCTCGGCTCCAGCAGCCAGCTTAGGCTTGAAGTAACGCTTCTTTTGTCGATTAATAGACTGCTACAGTACGCTTGCAGCGCTAGTTGTGATTTACCCGATTTAGCCTATAATACGGGGCAGTTACAACTAGGCACGGATTATTTAGAGCAAATTAGATTGCTCATCCTCAAATACTCCCTCATTAATTCTTTATCAGCCTTATCGAGGTATCAGGTATGCCGATCTATGTTGGACTTTTTCTGATCGCCTTTGCAACCCTGAGCGTAGAAATTTCGCTCTCACGGCTGCTAAGCGTTATGACATGGTATCATTTGGCCTTCTTCGCGGTTTCGACGGCGATGCTGGGAATGACTGCAGGAGCAACAACTGTCTATCTGCAACCAAACCGATTTAGTCGCGAACGTTTGGCTGACTCCTCTGCCAAAGCCTCGTTAGCCTATGCATGTGCTACTCCAGTTATGCTGCTGATTCTTTGTCGTATCCCATTTGATACGGGTTCAACAATCCAGCGGCTGTTGCAGATGGTGCTCGCAACCTTTGCCTGCTCCTTGCCATTTTACTTTTCAGGGATTGTGATTAGTGCGATCTTGACGAAATCGCCATTGCCAATCGGACGACTCTATGGCAGTGATCTAATCGGGGCCGCCTTGGGATGTTTGTTCGTTTTGGGTGGTTTAGCCTTCTTAGATGCCCCAAGTTTCATTTTGCTTTGCGGCGCAATCGGCGCGGTAGCGGCATTAAGTTTTGCTTGGAAAAGCAGCTCATCACGCCTACGTCAACTCTGCTATGGGATTGGAGCTGTCCTCATCCTCGCCGCTGGATTCAATCAATCAACAGGGGCACTCATCCGCCCACTTTATGTTAAAGGTCTCGCCGAAGATTCGACCAACCTGCTTTTAGAAGAATGGAATTCATTCTCGCGGGTTGTCGTCTTTAATCAACAAAACGCCAACCTCGAATATTGGGGAGCCAGTCCAGTCGCACCCCAAAACCTATTGCCCCAATATCAGATGAACATTGATGGCGCAGCGGGCACATCAGTTCGCCAATTTTCATCACTCGCTGATATTGAGCACTTGAAATATGATGTCACCAATATGGTGTATTACCTGCGCCCACAAGGTTCGGCTGCGGTAATCGGGGTCGGAGGTGGCCGCGATCTGCAAAGTGCGATCTTGTTTGGCCATGAGCAGGTCACTGGCATCGAACTTAACCCCATCTTTGTTGACTTGTTGCAAAATAGGTTCAAAGAATTCGCCGGACTCGCCAATCGGCCAGGTGTTTCCTTCGTGGTAGATGAGGCGCGTAGCTATCTTTCGCGCACTGACCAGCGCTATACAACCATTCAGATGTCGTTAATTGATACCTGGGCCTCAACCGGAGCCGGAGCCTATTCGCTCTCTGAAAATGGGCTTTATACGATTGAAGCATGGCAAGTCTTTTTAGATCGCCTGACCGATGATGGTATTTTTACTGTCTCACGCTGGTATTCGTCGGATAACGTTGATGAGACAGGTCGGATTGTCAGTTTGGCAGTGGCCACATTGCAACAGGCCGGAATCACCGATCCATCGCGCCATATTGCCTTAATCGGCTCGGGCAAAGTTTCAACCTTGCTCTTGAGCCGCCAGCCATTTAGCGAGCAAGATATTGCTCAATTACAGCAAGTAACCAGCGATTTACAGTATCGCCCACTGATTATACCGGGTACACCCCCAGAAAATGCGGTTTTACGCAGCATTGTCGAGGTCACTTCGCCTGAGGCACTGATCGAGGCTGTACGCGATCAGCCATTAAATTACACGCCAACGACCGATGAAAACCCCTACTTTTTCAACATGCTGCGCTTGGATCGCATGGATGTGGCGTTGAATAAGACCTCGGTCGATAATGGGGTTATCGACGGGAATTTAACCGCAACCCTCACCTTGGTTGGCCTAATTGTTTGTCTCTTAATCTTCGCCGTGCTTACAATTGTCATGCCACTCATTCTAAGGAGCCGCGCCAAAAACATTGATTCTGGCAAAATCGTTTGGTCAGCGGCAGCCTATTTTTCGCTGATTGGTTCGGGGTTTATGTGCGTTGAAATCGCGCTTATGCAGCGACTCTCGGTGTTTTTGGGGCATCCCGTTTATGCCTTGGGCATTTTGCTCTTTACGATCATTGCCAGCACTGGCGTGGGTAGTTTTTTCAGCGAACGCCTGCCCTTGACGCGCAAACCTTGGATTTTTGTTATGCCAATCGTCACAGCGTTGACAATTCTGATCATTCGGTTTGTGCTCTCAGAAGTTATCGCAGCCATGATCACCGCCCCAATGGCCACCAAGATTACCGTCTCGATCTTGCTGATGTTTCCTTTGGGGCTGCTGCTTGGCCTGTTCTTTCCAACGGGAATGCAACTGGTTCGAGCCAGCGGTGCGACTGAAACGCCTTGGTATTGGGCACTCAATGGCATCTTTGGCGTGCTTTGCTCGGCGTTAGCAGTCCTGATCTCGATTTATTTCGCGATTTCGGTCAACTTTTATATTGGCGTAGTTTGCTATAGCCTGTTGGTGCTGTGTCTGAACCATATGCGCAACCTCAAAGAGGCAAATTCAAGCTTAGTCCAAGAAACAGCAAATTAAGTCTACGATCAGCAATTGCCCATCACCAATACTTTTGCAGCGGCTGGTGATGGGCAATTTAATAGTTACTCGTGGCGCAAGGCATCAATTGGGTTCAGTTTGGCGGCTCGTTGAGCGGGGTAAATTCCAAAGAACAAGCCAACCCCTAGCGAGAAGCCGATCGCGACTCCGACAGTTTGTAAATCAATCGGCGCATCGAGCAAGCCCATTTGGGTTACCACAATTGGAATAATGCTCCCAAGCAGCAAGCCAATCATCCCGCCTGTCATACTCAACACCGCCGCCTCAACCACAAATTGCATCAAAATATGATGGCTACGTGCGCCGACAGCCTTGCGCAAACCAATTTCTCGAGTACGCTCGGTCACACTCACCAACATAATATTCATAATCCCAATTCCGCCAACCAGCAGCGAAATCCCCGCTACCGCCGCCAAAAACAGGGTCATCATTGAGGTGATCGTGGTGAGCGTGCCCAAAATTTCGGCTTGGTTGATCACATTAAAATCATCGGCACTGCCATCAAGTTTGAGATGATGGCGCTCGCGCAGCAGCATGCTCACCCGCGATTGTAGGGCATCAAGATCGCTGGCATTAATCGCCGAAAGTGTAATCGAGCCAACCCGATAGCCATTACCATCAGGAGTGCGGGCGTTAAACAGGCGTTTCTGGGCGGTAGTAATTGGAATATAAGCCCGATCATCTTCCGAGCCAAATGCGCTGCCACCCTGTGGCGTGAGCACCCCAACCACACGCAAACTTTGGTTGTTGATCCGCACGGTTTGACCAACGGCCTGACCATTGCCAAATAAATCTTTGGCCAAGGTCGAACCCAACACGATCACGGTATTTGCGCCTTGTAAATGCTCCTCAGTGATAAAACTGCCCTGTTGCATGGTCAAGTTGTTCACCACTTGAAACGACGGAGTTATGCCAACAATTTGGGCGCTTTTATCCGCCGATTTGGCGACAATTTGGGCATTTGAGTTAAGTTGGGGAGCCACGCCAATCACTGGCAGTTGCAAGGCTTCAATCGCCCGCGCATCGTCCATCGTTAAGTTTTGGGCGGCAGTTGCATTGCCAGGCCCACGATTTTGCGAGCCAGCCGAAATCGTCAGGACGTTCGTGCCAATCGCCTCAATTTCGCCAGTAATCGAGGCGCTGGCCCCATTACCGAGTGCCAGCAGCGAAACCACCGAGGCAACCCCGATAATTACGCCAAGCATCGTTAATAACGAGCGTACTTTGTTGGCCAACAAGCTGCCAAAGGAAATGCGCACCACTTCCCACAGGCTGCCAAGACCACTTGAGCTAGCTTCAATCGGCTGAAACAGAATGTCATCGCTGGCGGCGGGAGCGGGCGTGGGAACAGTTTGCACATCAAGCGTTGTCATCATTGCATCCTTTAATTACGCTGATCGCCAATCAACTGCCCATCGCGCATAGTCAGCACTCGCGCCGCATAGGCCGCCACATCATGTTCGTGGGTCACCAGCACCACCGTAATGCCTTGCTCACGATTCAAGCGCCGCAACAATTCCATAATTTCGATGCTGGTTTTGCTATCCAACGCGCCAGTTGGCTCGTCGGCCAAAATTACCGAGGGACTGCCAGCCAAGGCGCGAGCAATTGCTACTCGTTGTTGTTGGCCGCCACTCAATTCGTTGGGGCGGTGATCGACCCGCTGGCCCATGCCCACCAAATTTAGCGCAGCCATGGCGCGGCGTTGGCGTTCAGTGCCCGCAACCCCACGATAAATCATTGGCATTTCAACGTTGCGCAAGGCCGATTGGCGTGGTAATAAATTGTATTGCTGAAAGATAAAGCCCAATTTTTGGCCACGCACCAGCGCCAAATCGTTGCTTGAAAGCTGATCAACTGCCACGCCATCGAGCACATAGGTTCCTGAGGTTGGCGTATCCAAACAGCCAATCAAGTTCATCACGGTGCTTTTGCCGCTACCACTTGGCCCCATAATCGCCACAAAATCGCCTTTGTCGATGCTAAAACTCACACCTTGTAGCGCCGCTACCAGCACATCACCCATTTGGTAGGTTTTGTGAATATCATTCAAGTTGATCATTAACGGCCTCCGCCGAACAAACCACCATTGCCGCTATCCGAGGCGGCAGTTGGCACAGCGATAATCGTATCGCCTTCGTTCAGGCCGCTCAACACCTCGGTAAACGAGCCATCGCTAATGCCCGTAACAACATCGACTTCACGCACGCCAGCGCCATCGGGCACTTGCACCACCCGCCCGCTACCCTTGGGCAACAAGGCTGAATTTGGCACCAGCAAGACATCGCTTTTTTCGCTGAGAATAATGTTGGTGTTGACGGTCATGCCAACTTTAACCATTGGGTCGTTGCTGGGTACGCTAATTTTGACCCGATAAATCACCACGCCATTCGATACTTCAGCCACAGGTGAGATATAACTGACCGTGCCCTCGGCGCTCCATGCATCCAGCGCATCAATCGTTAATTCAACTTTTTGATTCAGCGTCACCAACGCCACATCGGTTTCGCTCAAATTCAGCTCTACATACAAGCCACTACGATCAAGAATGTGCATCACCACACCGCTCGAAGGGCCACCAGGCACAATCGAAACCGAGGTAATCACGCCAGCGAATGGGGCACGCAAGGTCGCATTATCTCGTTGTAATTGAGCCTGTTTCAATGATTGTTCACTCTGCGAAACTGCCGCTTCTTGAATGGCCAAATCGGTATCAGTTGGCGGGGCTGTCAATTTATCAAGGTTGGCATTGGCTTGATCAACATTGGCTTGGGCTGCCGCTACATCCGCCGCCGTGCCACCTTGGGTCAATTTGCGCAAATTGGCTTTGGCTTGGTCGAGGTTGGCTTGGGCTGCCGCTACATCATCAGCGGTTCCGCCTTGTTTGAGTTTATCGAGGTTGGCTTGGGCTTGGTCGAGCGCGGCCTCAGCTTGGGTAATTTCGAGCGCGGTTGCACCTTTCAGCACCGTTTGCAATTGCACTTCAGCATCACGAACTTTAGCTTCAGCATTGGCAATATCCAAGCCTTCTTGGGTTACTGCATTATCATAGGCCAATTGAGCCGCGTCGAGCTTGGTTTGGGCATCTTGCTCATCGCGCACCGCATTGTTATAGCGATCAACATCAGTTTGATAACCAAAATCATCGGGCTTTTTCTTCCAATTACCATCAGCATCGTGGGTTTCCCAATACACTTGGCTGAGGCTAGTTTGGGCGTTACGCACCGCATTGGCAGCAGTATCACGATCAAGGGCGGCTTGATTTTTGGCCTTCGAAGCATCAGATTTAACTTGCTCTAAGCTTGATTTAGCTTGATCAAGCGTAACTTGGGCGCTGGAAACCTTTTCAGGCTTAGGGCCAGCCCGTAGATCATCAAGTTTGGCTTGAGCCGAACGCACTGAGGCTTCGGCATTGGCCAAATCAGCCGGAGTAGCGGTGCCATTTTTGGCTTTGCGCAATTGGGCTTCGGCATTAGCAACACTGGCTTGGGCCGAGGCAATATCAGCGGCGGTTGCGTTGCCAGTTACAGTTTTTTGCAAATTAGCCTTGGCATTATCAACGCTGGCTTGCGAAGCAGCCAAATCCTCTGGGCGGGCATTACCCTCTTGAGTTTGGCGCAAACGAGCTTGGGCGCTTTGCAAATTGGCTTCTGCTGAAAGCACACTTAATGCCAAATTACGATCATCAAGCTCAGCCAGAATCTGGCCTGCGACCACCTGTTGGCCTTCGCTGACCAAGACTGTGCTAACAATTCCGGTGGTTTGAAAGGTCAAATCAAGGCTTTGCTTGGGGTTGATCGTGCCGCTGCCAAGCACCGACGAAACTAAGCGTCCCCGCTGAATCGTCGTGGTGGTGCTGGCCGAGACAGTTGAAGGGTCATCGCCACCAAAAACAAACGGCATTAAAACCAGCGCCAATAAGATCGCGCCGCTAATGACAAACCATTTATAGCCACGTTTTTTGGGCTGTGCTGAGCTTTCAGCCATTGGAAATCTCCTTATACGACAATTTCTAGCTATACTGTAGTGAATCCCGGCGCGATCAGCATCGATCTTTATTTCGATCATTCATTCGCACGTTTTGGTGAGGCGGCGATCATCCATTTGGGTGATGCCAGTGACCCAAGCTTGGTCAATAGTTAAGTATTGGCTTGTGATCAAAGGCGCTAGCGATGAGCAACAAACTCAAAATCGACCGCGAACAAACCCAATGGCGCAGCAGCACAATTTTGCGCTCACTGCCGATTATGTTAATTCCGATTGCCGTAGCAATCATTAGCGTGCTCTGGCTACGAATGAAACTTCCCGCCGAGCAATTCAATCAGCAACCGCAACGTGATGGCACGCCAATTACCGCAATTGTGGTGATCATTATGTTCGTGTCGGCTCTGATTATTTTTGTGCGTTTAGGCCGACCAACGATCTCAGCCTTTGCCTTGGTGGGCTTTTGGACGCTGATCACTACTAGTTTGGCAGTACGCAGCGGGATCACCAGCTTTTTTCCGGCGCTGTTGGTCTTGCCAATTTGCGCCGCAGGCTTATTGATTGATCGGAGTGCCAGCATTGGGTTGGCGGTATTAGCCAGTTTGTTGGTAACCAGTCTCGCTTGGGCCAAACTTCAAGGCTACGATTTAGCCCGCCAAGCGCCGCCCTCGGTATTTAATCGCTATCCTTGGCTGGTTTCAACCGTCTTTTGGATTACGCTCTTTTGGATGGTCGCAAGCATGACCTGGCTCTTAGCGGGGAATTTACAACGAGCCTTGCAGCAAAGCCGTGCTCATGCCCAAGATTTGGAGCAGTTGCGCAGCCAATTGGAGCAGCGGGTGCAAGCCCAAACTGCCGAGCTTGCCCAACGTACCCATCGCGCAGAAGCATTGTATAACATCAGTAGTGCCCTAGCCCTACCAGCAGATATTACCCAAATATTACCGTTGATTGCCGAGCAAGCCCATCAATTGCTGCATGTCGATTACACATGGATTATGCTCAATCACCAGTGCCTAGCGGCCTATCCTCACGCGGCTGCTCACGAACCAAACGTGCAAATAGAGCCAATTCCAGCTACAAAAGTTATGTCAATATCAAGCAAGTTTGGCGAGCATACCGCCTTGGTGTTGCCATTTCAACTTGAACATGATCAAGTGCTGCTGATTTTGGCAGGCGCAGCAATCGCCCAAGCCAACGCCGATGATCGGGCCTTAGCTGAGGGCTTACGTGATCAAGCAGTTGTGGCCTTGAACAACCAACGTTTATTAGCCCAAGTGCGCGATAAAGCCATGCTCGAAGAACGCACCCGTTTAGCCCGCGATATTCACGATACCTTAGCTCAAGGCTTAACTGGCATTGTGATTCAGCTTGGGGCAACTCAACGAGCCTTGGTGTATAGCCCAAGCGAAAGTAGCACTCACTTGGCTTTAGCTAGCCGCATGGCCCGCGAAGCCTTGGCCGAAGCTCGCGCCTCAGTTTGGAATTTACGTGCACCCTTGCTCGATGCCCATAGCTTAACCAAGGCCATTCAGGAACTCGCGGCCCATCCCATGCGCCCTGATTTACAGGTCGATGTGCAGATTGATGGTCAAGCCCTGCGGCTTGATTTGCACGACGAAACTGCGCTTTTACGGATTACCCAAGAAGCCTTGGCGAATGTGGTCAAACATTCCAAAGCCGAACATGTCAGCATTCAATTGATCTATGGGGCGAGCAGCGTGGAGTTATTAATTCACGACAATGGTACTGGCTTCGATCAGACGATTTTAACCAATCAAATGCAGATGACCAACCACTTTGGTTTGATTGGCATGCGCGAACGAGTAGCGCAAATCGGTGGCAGCTTAGAATTAAGCAATCAGCAAGGGGCAGTCGTTCATGTGCAAATTCCCTACAATCCGCCCCAAACAGTCTTGGTTGAAATGGAGTAACCCAATGATTCGTGTTTTAGTTGTTGATGATCATCCGGTTGTGCGCCATGGTTTGATGGCGATGCTGGGCTGGGAACAGGATTTCGAGCCAGTTGGTGATGCTGCTAATGGTCGGCAAGCAGTTAACGTGATCGAGCAACAACAACCTGATGTGGTGTTACTTGATTTGCGTTTGCCGCACCTGAGTGGCATCGAAGTGATGCGCCACACGCGGGCCAGCGCCCCCAATACCCGTTTTTTGGTGCTCACAACCTATGATACCGACGAGTACATTGGGCCAGCCTTGCATGCCGGAGCCGCCGGCTATTTGCTCAAAGATGCTAGCCCTGAGGAAGTTTTTCGGGCGATTCGTTCAATTCATGAGGGTGGCGCAGCTTTGCAATCGGGCATTGCGGCGCGAGTGCTCAAACGCCTGGCCACCGAGCCAGCCGAAGATGAGCTTTCGCAGCGTGAGCTTGATGTGTTGCAATTGCTGGTACGTGGCGAGAGCAACAAAGCCATTGCTCTTAAGCTCAACATCTCCGAAAACACGATCAAATCGCATGTTAGCCATATTTTCAGCAAGCTCGATGTGCGCAGCAGGGCTGAGGCTGTGGCGGTCGCCTTGCAACGCGGCCTCGTTAAATAGGACAGTCGATAGATGCAGGGGATTGCATTCCCCTGCGTGTCCAGCGAACAAAAGGCTAAAAAAAGGATTATTCAGCTGATTGTGGTGAATCCAACTGATTCAAAAAGCGATCGGTATAGGTTGCTTCGTTGGGGTCAAAATGCTTAGCAGCGCGGGAAAAATAGGGTGTGGTTACCCGCCGCGCAAACTCCAGCAAGCCCTCTTTTTGAATTGAAGTCAAGGCTTCACGGTAATATTCAAAAATATGAGTATTACCCAAACTCCAACCTGCTTGCAAGGCACCAGTTGCCACGACTGCCGAAACATCCAACAACGATTGGCCTTCGGTGCGAGCGGTTTCGCGTAATTGATCAAAGGTATCGGCCAAAGCAGTTGGTTCGGGTAAGCTGCTAGCATTGGCCTTGATCGTTTCCCATGAAGTGCGCAAGGCCGAAACATCAAGCGGCGGTAAATCAACCGCATCGGCAGCAATGCCTGAAGTTCCTTCCAAACTTTCGAGTAAGGCATCAACCGAGTTGATATTGGCTTCAGCTGGCAACAATTGGCGTTGTTGCAACTCGCTCACCAAAGCTGCCAAATAGGTGCGCGTACCGCTCGTTACATCCGAAGCGGCGGCTAAAAGCCATAACGGCGACCAACCAAGGCTCAAAAAGCCGACCAATTCAACCGCGTTGCCAGCTACTTTGCGCTTGGTCAGTTCTTCGATGCTCATTTTTTGGTCGGCATACACATTTGGCACATCGCCAATCAGCTCAATCGTGATCCGCAGCAAGCGATCGAAGGTCACTTGATAGAGCCGCGTATTGCGCAAACTCTTGGGAACGATCACATTGCTGGCTTCGTTGACCAAGCCGCCAACCAAGGCAGCGCCCGCTCGTAGCGTGCGTTCTGGCAACGAAATAACATAATTTAAGGGTTTTTCCATCGACATCTCCTTTGACAGCGCCTGATCTAGGCTAGTGCTAGGACGATTGTTGGCCGAAGTTTGTTTTAGCCGCGCTAATGTGATCCACATGCGAAACCACAACGGCCACGAAGATTTATTTTTTAGCCACGAATTGCACGAATTACACGAAATATGCTTCTATTGCCTAATCCCATCGCCCAACCCCTCATCCCTCATCCCGATTTTGCCTTCTGCCTTTTGGTTTTCCTTATGTTCTATGTGAAATGTTTTCATTGGGTTAATAACCAGTGCTTCCGTTCCCTCACCCCCAGCCCCTCTCCCACTGCGGCGGGCGAGGGGAGCACTCCTGGAGCGGTTCCCCCTCGCCTCGCGGGCGGGAAAGGGGGCTAGGGGGTGAGGGCATGCTGGCTTTTTATGAAATCGCCGAACGCGATCCGTATTGGCGGGCGGGAAAGGGGGCTAGGGGGTGAGGGCATGCTGGCCGTTGTTAACCTTATAATCCATTACAGCTATGTTCGTGCTCTCCCTCATCCTTCCACAAGATGTCGCCACAAAATCTGATAGACATCGGTTGCATGCAAAGCCGCCTCAGGCAACAGGCTTGGTTGGTTGGTCAGCAATAGCGGCGCATGCACCGGATCGCTGCTGATAATGCCATGTGAGCCACGCACCACACTTGGATCAAGCCCAATTACATCCATCAGATAGCGGAACCCAAGCTTTTTCTTGGCTAAGGTTAGGCCAATTTTAGCCATCGGCAAACGTAAATGCGGGTCAACAAACAATTCAGCAGGGTCATAGCCTGGCTTGCGGTGAATATCGACCGCCCGTGCAAAATCTGGCGCACGTTGATCATCAAGCCAGTAATAGTAGCTAAACCAAGCATCGGCCTCGGCAATCGCCACCAACTCGCCCGAACGTTCGTGATCTAAGCCATACTCGCGTTTACCCTCAGCATCAAGCACCTTGGCAATCCCAGGCGTAGCTTCAAGCAAGGCTTTGACTCGCTCCAGATAACTTAAATCGTTGACATAGACGTGGGCAATTTGATGATCAGCCACAGCAAAGGCTTTGCTCACGCCGGCATCGAGTAATTCGCGGCCCAATTCCTCGCGCACTGCAATCAAGCCTGCTGCCCGCAACAGCCGATTAATTGCAACTGGCCGATTAACGCTAGTAATACCATATTCCGATAAAATTACGATCCGCGCATTCCGTTGCTCATAAAAATCCAGCAAATCGCCAACAACTTGATCGATTTCGGCTAATTGGCTAGCACAACGCTCACTATCCGCACCATATTGCTGAAAACAATAATCCAAGTGCGGCAAATAAATTAAACTCAAGGTTGGATTATAACGTTGTTCAACAGTTTTGGCCGATTCGGCAATCCAGCGTGATGAGGCAATTGAAGAATTTGGCCCCCAAAAATTAAATAAAGGAAACTGGCCCAAATCACGTTGCAAATCATCGCGCAATTCGGCTGGCTGGCTATAAATATCAGGTAATTTACGCCCATCGGCTGGGTACATCGGGCGTGGTGTAACTGCAACATCAACCGATGAATACATGTTGTACCACCAGAACAAATTAGCGCAGGTAAAATTGGGATCAAGCGCTTTGGCCGCTTCCCAAATTTTGGGTGCTTGCACTAATTTGTTCGATTGCCGCCAAAATTTGATTTCACATTCATCACGAAAATACCAACCATTACCAACAATTCCATGATCGCTGGGCATTTTACCTGTGAGATAGGTTGCTTGCATGCTACAGGTCACCGCCGGAACGATCGGTTTAATCGAGGCTTGGGCAGTTTTTTGCTGCCATGCGTTTAAACGTGGCGTGTATTGCCCAATCAAGGCTGGGGTCAGTCCAACCACATTAATTACAACGGTTTTATGCATCTTAAGTTCCTTGAATCGAACGCTGCGCCAAACGGGTCAGCCCAAAGGCGGCGATGGCAAATGCACAGGCCCACAAATTGCCTGCCACAATGCACACCAAGGCATCAAACAGGCTAATGCCAGCAATCAGGCGGCCAATTGCTGGGCCGATTTGGCGCTGGCGATAGACCAAACGCATACTATGCAACGACCAACTTAGCAAAGCCACGCTCACCAGAATTGGGCTAAAATCGGGTGTAATCAAGGCGTAGCCAATTGGCAACAGCACACACATTGCTGGCCAAAGTGCCTTCAATTGCGGGCGTAACTCCGATTTGGCAATAAAGGTAAAGCCCATTACATAGCTAAACAATAAGCCAACCGCTAGCCATGCTTGCCACGAAAAGGCTGCACCCAAGGCAGCAATCGTGCTGAGATAGACTAAAATTCGCGTGCCAGCCATCAGAATCGGGCTGATTGGGTTGGTTTTGTGCCACAGATCGTAGAGCGCAATCAGCCCAACCAAACCACTTGCCCAAATCAGGCCTTGCCAACTGACCAAGGCTACACAGGCCAAGCCAATGCCGAATAAGCCGATTGTCAGTAACAAAGCGGACTTGCGGCTCACCCGACCGCTTGGCAATGGGCGTTCTGGGCGTTCGCGTTGGTCAATCGCGTAATCACACCAATCGTTAAAAACCATGCCAGCGCTATAAAACAAACTGAAAGCCAAAGCCAACAGCCAGACCCGCCAATCGCCAAGACTTACGCCCGCCAAAGCCACACCAGCAAGCGTGTTGCTGATCACGGTCGGATTATTGGAGATGCGCATGAGTTCGAGATAGGCCCACCAGCCAGATTTAGCGTTTGAGTTCATGCAACACCCACGCATATTCACGAGCGATCGATTCGGTCAGATCAAGCTTCAATTGACTCGGTAGCACATCCCAGGTATAGGTTTCAATCTCTAAATGCTGGCTGTAGGGCTGTTCGTTCAAGGCTTGCAAACTTTCAAGCAAAGCTGGCTGGGTAGCGTTGAGCAGGCCAAAACTAGCAGTAAAAATCGGTACATGAAAATGAATCCGCCATTCGCAAGCCGCTGGATCGTCAATCGCCGCCAAGGCTTGAGGCAAATCGCGATATTGCTGCAACGAGCCATCGTGGTTGCGCTGAATCACTTGATGCAAATAAATTGCTTCGCTGAATGGCGCTAAGGCGGCGGCGACGGCCTGGCGATTATCATTAAGCGTTACTTGCAAAGCTGAGCTAAGTTGCACTTTGGCAATGCTAATGCCTGCTGCTTGATAAGCGGCGATCACTTGGCGCGGCGCTTCGTAGGCCACGGCGCAATGACAGATATCCAAACAGGCTCCGACATGGCGACGAATCACATTCTGGGCTTCCAGCAACGAGCAATCGAGTCGAGCTGCTAATTCAACAGCGCCAACATCCAACAATTGCCCAACATAGCGAATTAATTCGCTGCTGGTTTCGAGCAAACCATCTGGCTCAGGCTCAAAGGCTAATTGAATCACAATCCCGCGTTGGCGTTCAAGTTGCACCAACGCGGCAACCACCTGCAAGACATGGCGATTCAACAATTCCCACGGCACAGCGGCCAAATCGGCAAACCATGGCTTATAGCTCAAAGGGCTGGTCGAAATCGAGCCGACCATGCCGTTGGGCAACAGTGCCGCTAAAATCTCGATCAGACGCAAAGTGTAGGCCACTCGTTCAGGCTCGCGCCAATCGGGAGCATGCACTTGATCTTTGACTGGTTGTTGGTGGAAGGGATGGTAGGGAAAGCCATTCAAGGTAAACACATACAGATTATGTTGAGTTAGCCATGCTTGAAAATCAGCAAGCGTAATTGGCTCAAGCAATTCGTGGCTTTCCTGGCCCGAAAGCCGCAAACCAATGCCAAAGGCTTGGTCGGGAGCGAGGCGCTGCTTGAGATCAAGCACATGCTGTTGTAAACCAGTCAAGACGGCTGGCCAGCCGTTGGCTGGATGAATATTGGTGCAATAGGTTAAATCGAGTTGAGGCGCTTGATTAAGCTGCATATGCTTCCATTTCTAACGCACAAGGGCGGGCTGCTCAAGCGACGCAAACTTAAATTTGGGGCATTGGCTCAGGAAACGGCAAGGATTGTTATAGACCACCTCGTGAATCCATTGGTTGGAATGGCCACGGCGGCGCATTTCAAACATACAATTGGGAATAGCCAGCGGTTGGCTTGGCCCCCAATCGCAGGCCGAAGCGACACACAAACGCTCAGTACCATAGATTTCGAGCATATCAATCGCGCGGCCTGGCGAAACTTTGGTCATCGGATAAAGCGTCAAGCCCGCCCAAAACCCATGTTCAAGCACCATGCGAATCGTATGTTCCTCAACATGGTCAACCATCACGCGGCTGGGATCGATGCGGCTGTTGCTAGCTAAAGTTTCGACAATCGCCTTCGTGCCTTTGTATTTGTCTTCAAGGTGCGGGGTGTGAATATGAATTAATTGGTTATGTTCAAGCGCTAATTCAACATGATCAATAAAGGTGGCTAGCTCATTGCGGGTCACCCGGTTGAGGCCAATTTCGCCAATCCCAAGCACAGTTGGTTGATCTAAAAATTGCGGAATGATCGCCAAAACTTCGCGAGCCAACTCACGATCTTCGCCTTCCTTGGGGTTTAAACAGAGCCAGGTGTAATGCTGAATGCCATATTTAGCGGCGCGTTGGGGTTCAAACTCAGTCAAATGTTTAAAATAATCGGCAAAGGCACTGGCTGAAACCCGATCATACCCTGCCCAAAAAGCTGGCTCAGTCACCGCAACACAGCCAGTCAAGGCCATGGCATGATAATCGTCGGTTGTGCGCGAAACCATATGCGCATGCAAATCGATGTAATTGATCATTGCTCGCTCTCCTTGGCAGCACCATAGGCACTTTGGCCGTCGCGTTCGGCGCGTAATTCGCTGCTCACATCGCTCAACAACATTTGGATGCATTCAACTCGGCCAAATTCATCGCTATTCAAGGCCTTGAGTGCTTCGCGAAAGGCTTTAATCCGAAAGTCATCGTTGGCGTTATGCTCAACTGAGCGATCAAAGCGATCCAAAAAAGCCGCAATATCTAAAATTTTGGTGCGATGCTCAATAAATTCCAGTTCAATCAACTCACGCTGGCTGCGTGGGCAAGAGCCTTCAATCTGCATAAAATCCTCGCTTTAAGCCCGTTCGGCTAAATATCGAATGGCTTGTTGCATCATTGTTAAATCAATCGTGTGAACATCGTAGGGTTGGCCGATGCCGCGAATCAAGGTAATGGTTAATTGGCCGCCAAGGTGTTCGCGAAATTCGGCCAAACCGCTTAGCAAACTTTGGGGATGTTCGGGCTGTTCAAGCTGGTTGCTAAGGGCTGGATGATACAGTTCAAAACCAACCGCCATTAAACAATTTAACACTCGTTGCCAATCGGCCTCGGCTAAATCACCCTTTAAATAACTGTAGGTACAATCCAAGGCGATGCCAATTGCTACCGCCTCACCATGCCGCAAACTATAATTGCTGAGCTGTTCAAGTTTATGCGCCGCCCAATGACCAAAATCCAAGGGCCGCGCCGAGCCACGCTCAAATGGGTCGCCCCCAGCAATGTGGACCAAATGCAATTCGGCACAGCGAAAAACCTGATCGGCCATTACCGCCAAATCACGTTGCTGTAGGGCAACAGCAGTGCGCTCAATCGTGGCAAAAAAAACGGAATCTTTGAGCAAAGCCACCTTGATTGCCTCGGCGATGCCGCTGCGCCAATCACGTTCGCTCAGCGTTGTGAGAAAATGGCTATCGTTGAGCACGGCATAGGGCGGGGCAAACGTGCCCAAGAAATTCTTTTTGCCAAAGGCATTGATGCTATTTTTGACCCCAACTGCTGCATCGTTTTGAGCCAAAACTGTGGTTGGCACACGAATTAAGCGCACCCCACGGTGAGCCGTCGCTGCTGCATAGCCAACCATATCGATTAATGCGCCGCCACCGATTGCCATTAGATACGAATGGCGATCGATCGCATAACGATTAATTCCATCGTAAACTGCTTGCAATGGCTCAGTGGTATGCTTGATCGCTTCACCACCAACTAAAACTAGGCTTGGCTTAACCAAGGTAAAGGCTTGACTGGCTTGGGCATAGGCTGCAATCTGAGTTAATAGATTTGGGTGATGCTCAGCCACAGCCTGATCAAGCACAACCCAAAGCTTGGGTACACTAGCGCTTGGTGCAAATAATTCATGGAGAATTGGGTTATCCAAGGCAAATAATCGCTGAGTACAATGCACTGGATAGGAATAGCGTACTTCAAATGCTTGCTGGATCGAACGCATAGCCATCTCGCCAACTAGGAGCAACTGCTCAAATAATCAATAGTATTACAATATTCTAATTTTAGCATAGCTCGTAGTAAGACGTTATTTTAGCGAGCGCCAAACAGCGCCGTGCCCACCCGCACAATCGTTGAGCCTTCTTCGATTGCTACCTCAAAATCGCCGCTCATACCCATCGAAAGCTCTGGTAATGGGCGATCAAGCCGCTGTTCAAGTTGGTCACGCAGCTCGCGCAAGGAGCGAAAGCATGGGCGCACCACGCCTTCAACATCATCAGAATAGGGCGCAATCGTCATTAGGCCACGTAAATCGATCAACGGCAATTCAGCGATTGCCCGCACTTCGCCTACAAAATCGAGCCATGCAGGGTTACGCACTCCACCAGCTAGCTCAAACCCATCCTTGGAGCGCTCACCTGAAACATTGACTTGCAACAAAATTGGCAAGGGCTGCGGAATCAGATTAGCTTCTTCATCAACAATTCGATTGAGAATTTCGGCCAACTTCACACTATCGATTGAGTGAATTAATGAAAAAAGCTTGGCAGCACGCCGAGCTTTATTGCGTTGCAAATGGCCGATTAAATGCCAACGGGTTTGGGCCAGGGCTTCGGGCGTTTGCAGGGCAATTTTCTCCTCGGCTTCTTGCACCCGATTTTCACCCACATCGTGAATGCCTGCCGCCAATACCGCATTAATCCGTAGTATAGGATGAGTTTTGGTGACTGCAATCAAGCGCACGCTGGCTGGATCACGCTGGCTGCGCTGGGCGGCTTGGATGATCCGCTGTTGAATCTGAGCGACCTGTTCCAACAATCGGGCGTGATCAAACGGCATGGTGTACCTCGCGTAGACCAATCACAGCGGCAAATCGACCAGTGGCTCCTCGTTCATGGCGATGCGAGAAGAAACGATCATGATGACAAGCAGTACACATATTCATCCGAATCAGGTTAGCTGGTTGAATGCCTGCTTGCAATAACCAATGGGCATTAGCCGCCCATAAATCAAAATGAGGGCGTGGCTTGCCAAGCTGGCGCAACAACATTTGGGCTGAATGTTCAGCAAAGGCCTGTTCAACGGCACCGATCACTGGCTGATCAACTTCATAGCAGCATGGGCCGATCGCTGGGCCAATTGCCGCCAAAATGTTGGCTGGCTGCGAGCCAAATTGGGCTTGCATCGTGGTGATCATTACCTGAGCAATGTTATTAACCGTGCCTTGCCAACCAGCATGGGCCACCCCAACCGCTTGAGCAACCGGATCAAAAAATAGCAGCGGGGTACAATCAGCAAAATTAGCCCAAAGCACCAAGCCTGGTTGATTAGTCACAAGGCCATCGGCAGGTGGTAGGGTTGTTTCACGCTCGATCGCGCCCCGCCCACGCTGCAACTCACCCACCACCGCGACAGTTGTGCCATGCACTTGGCCTGCTAAAATGGCATCATCCAAACGAAAGCCTACTCGGTCGGCAAAGCGCCGACGATTCGCCAAGACTGCGGCAGGGTCATCGGGCCGCGAAAAACCAAGGTTGAGGGTCGCATGCGGTGGGACGCTCACCCCACCTTGGCGGGTTGAAATACCATGGATCAACTCAGGATAACGCAATAAGCGTTGAATTTGCTCAATCATGCCAACCCCCGTGGATTGCTAAGATGCGCTTGCATTTAAGTAGCAACACTGCAAAAAGCGTACTAGCGCCAATCATAACACCAGATAGGCTGGAATTGCGCCACAAAAAAACACCTGTTATGGCGAAAAACCATAACAGGTGGATTGCACGTTGCTAAGCAGCAGCGCCTAGGGGTTAGGCATTGCGGCTTTTCTTCAATTCTTCGACGCGAGCCGAAAGTTGGGCAATTTTGTCGCTCAATTCGTCGATATCGCGCTTTGAGGGAATGTTCATGCGGTTGAGCACTTGTTCAAGCCGCGTTTCAACCCGTGATTCGGCTTCATCGGCGACGTGTTCAACTTCACGCTTGCGGCGTGAGAGCACATCATTCAACAAGGTTTTGGCTTCGCGTTCGGCAACTTCACCACGATCAACCAAGCGACCAACGAATTGTTCCATTTCGTCGCGGGTCATGGCTACAGCGCCAACAGCGGCCAGCATGAGCTTGCGCACACCATCGACAAATGGCACACCACGATCGCTCGCTTCATCCTTGATTTCATTCAAGCTTACTTCGATTTCATCAGCCATTACAAATACTCCTTTGGATTGACCTATCGCTCACCAGTGGTTCCAGTATAGCACCGCGCCAAATTAGCCGCGAAGTGCTTCAAGTCGGCGTTCAACTTCGCGTTGGACAGTCACACGTTTGGCATGGCTGGCCTCGAACAATTTGACATGATGCAATTCGGCGATGCCCAAGCCTTCAAGCTTGGCAATGGCTTCTTCAGCCCGTAAGGCTTCGTAACCAGCAAATGGTTCGCGAATTTCACCATCAACCGTCAGATGTTTAGCAATCGCTTGTTCGATTTCGCGTTGAACCGTCACTCGTTTGGAATGATTGCTTTCGTAGGCTTCCAAAGCAAACAGTTCGTCGAGACTCAAGGTTGGCATCAAGACAATAATTTCTTCAGCGGTCAGGCTATCGTAGTTGGCAACCGGGGCAATGCTGCCATCACTGCCAAGCTCGCGCAATTGAGCGTTAAGTTGGGCAATGCGGGCATCGAGTACGCGCAAGGTTTTGCGTGAAGGAATATTCAAGCCTTCCAAAACATCGCTAACCCCGCGCTCAACCGTTTGGCTAGCATCTTGCACATCTTCGTTCAAACTTTTTTGTTCGCGGCGCAAACGTTCGTTCAAATCTTTCAAATCGCCACGAACCCCAGCGGCAACTTTTTCACCACGCTTGATCAATTTTTTGAAGGTTTTTTCACCACTATCAATGGCCAAACCAGCAACCCCTAAGCCTGCCAACCATGAGCGGCGAGCTACTTTTTGGGCACTTTTAACTTGCTTTTCAGTTGTATCAGCAATTTGGCGAATGATCGTCATAGATCGCTCCTTTTGGGTGATCCAACCACCAGTTGGCAGTTGTCTATAGCACAGGTTGTTGTTTCGATGTCATGACGCGTTGCGTTATTGAGAATATAACACGCCGCGTCATGAATGTCAAGAGCTATGTAGATTGATCTTACGCCAGGGCAATGCTGATTGATAGGTACTAGATTGACTCAAGCACAGCGACCATGCGGTCGATCTCAGTGCGTGTGTTGTAATGGGCCAAACCAACCCGTACCATACCACCTTGCTCAAGCAAGCCTAAGCGTTCGACTGCTCGTAGCGCATAATAATGACCATCCCAAACGCAAATGCCTTCGTTACCAAGGGTTTTGGCAATCGCTTGGGGCATAACTCCAGCCTTGCGGAATGCCACAGTTGGTACACGCAAATGGCCGCGTTCAGGCTCCAAAATGCCATACAACTGCACCCCGTTGAGCGTTTGTAATGCTTGAATCAGATATTGACCAAGGCCTTGTTCAGCTTCGGCAATCGCATGCATCGCGGCCAACAAGACTGCACGTTGACCAACTGTCTCGCCAAGTTGTTGATCGTAGCGCTCCATATAGCCCACGCCTAAGCCACCGAGATATTCCAAGGCTCCGTTGATACCCGCTTGGCCCTCAAAATTTTGGGTGCCAGTTTCCCAGCGGCTAGGCAAGGTTTCGGGGGCAGGCCGCACTTTATAGGCAAACAGCCGCTCAAGATGTTCGCGTTTGGCCCAGAGCACTCCAACATGCGGCCCAAAAAATTTATAGGCCGAACATGCCACAAAATCGGCATCAAGCGCTTTGACATCGCATGGAATGTGGGGCACGCTCTGAACTGCATCAATAAAACACAACGCTCCCACGGCATGGGCTTGTTTGACAATTGTTTGAACATCATTAATCGTGCCAAAGGCATTTGAGGCCCAACCAACCGCAACGAATTTAGTGCGCGGCGAAAGATAACGCTCAAAATCGCTCATCAACAAGGTGCAATCATCGGGATTAATATCCACAAAGTGTACAGTAACCCCACGTTCCTCAGCGGCCAAGAGCCATGGCGTAACGTTGGCATCGTGGTCAAGCATGGTCAGAATAATTTCATCGCCAGCTTGCCATTCACGGGATAGCGAACGGCTAAGCGCAAAGGTCAATGAAGTCATGTTGGCTCCCAGCACAATTTCATCTGGCTCGCCGCCAAGCAAGGCCGCCAAACCTGCATGACATTCATCAATGACAGCATCGGTGCGCTGGCTCGTGATAAAAGCACCATGGGTATTGGCAACCGAACGCCGCAAATAATCGGTCATCTGGCCAATCACCTGTTGTGGTACTTGGGTTCCGCCAGGGTTATCAAAAAAAACTAAGGGTTTCCCCGCGTGAGTCTGGGTTAACGCTGGAAAGTGACTGCGAAATGGCGCTAAATCGACCGTCATGGTAACTCCTTGGCAACTATGCTAGGTCGCTTGCAAGCGGGCTAGCCAGTAAAACAAGCTTTATCATACAAGATCTAGCTAAGGACGATTTTAGGAGCATTCTGTTGGGATGTAAAAATGGGTTAATCCCGCAACCCAAGCGCTAAAAAGCCTAATCTGGACTTGCCAAAAGCCCTAACTATCGGTATACTCAGACTTGGGTTCTCATTTTAGATTAATCCTAAGGAGGAGGTATGCTCCCACGTTCGACCGTGCGGCGCAGCATGGCGTTAATCATTGTAATGATGCTTTTAACGCTCATTGCTGTCCGACCTCAAGCTTCTAACGCTGCCGACCCACCAACCTACTATCCTGAAACCGGTCACTACCTTGGTGGTGGTTTCCGTGATTATTGGAAGGCTAACGGCGGCTTGCAAATTTTTGGCTACCCAATTACTGAAGAATATCGCAACGCACAGGGTAAAACCATCCAATGGTTTGAACGTGCGCGCTTTGAGTTAGCCAGCAATGGCTCGATTGAGTTGGGGCTTTTGGGGCGCGAAGCAACCGTTAATCGGGTGTTTCCACAAATTCCACCTCAAGCCAACGATGCCAACCATCGCTACTTCCCCGAAACCAGCCATATGGTTATGTGGGGTTTCAAAACCATTTGGGAAACCAAGGGTGGTTTAGGTGTATTTGGCTACCCGATTAGCGAAGAGATGGATGAAATTCTCGCTTCGGATAATAAATGGCATACTGTTCAATATTTCGAGCGTGCTCGCTTTGAATTTTGGCCCGACTACCCAGCTGGACAACGGGTTGTTGTCAGCGATTTAGGTCGGCGCTTAGCTCCTCGCGAGTTGACAACACCATTACCACCAGGCAGCCCGCCAGGAAGTGCCCCTCCAGGTGCACCTGGTTTGCCACCGAACAAAGATGCAATTGTTACACCAAGTTCTGGACCAGAAGGCACAACTTTTAGTTTCAATGGTTTTGGCTTTGTTGCAGGTGAAGAAGTGGTTTTGTGGTTGACCTCACCTGATGGGACGGTCTATCCGGCCAACTCCACAACCTATGCTGATATTGATGGTTCATTAACCTCATCGGATATTTACGTCACGATCAACCAGGGGGTTGGGGTTTGGGCTATTACTGCCCAAGGTCGGCTCAGCGGACATGCCAGCATTGGGTATTTTGAAGTTACGCGAGCACCTGAGCAGCCACTTCCCTCCGATTATAACGCACGGGTTGACCCTCGCGAGGGTCGACAGGATACGATTTACAACTTCTATGCAGGAGGGTTTGTTCCAGGCGAAGTAGTTGCGGTTGGTGTACTCAACGAATATGACGAACTCGTAACCGAAGTTCTTGGCGTTTATGCTGATGGTAATGGATCGATTGATTATGCCAATATTCGTTTTATGCCAAATAATTCCTTCGATCCCGGCATTTATCAAATCTATTCAGTAAGCGAAAGTGGGCGTGAGGCATATGCCTTCTTGCGCATGCGCAGCAATAGTGTAACCAGCGTATCAACCTTGAGTATGCGTCAATCAGCAACTCCAAGCGGTTCCTTGAATCGTGGCGACGGGGCAGCAAGCGAAGGTAATCTCGATTTCTTCCAGAAATAGTTAACGAACCTCGCTTGATGATTAATAGGGATGCGCGATTGCGCATCCCTTTTTTGTCGCTTCAGCCCGCAGGATGCTATAATGCTGCTACGGTTCGACCGTACAAATGCAGGGGCTTTTGAATCGAAAGGATCAATCAATGGCTCATCGGGTTACCTTGATTCGTGGTGACGGAACAGGACCAGAACTTGCCGAAGCTACACGCCGGGTCTTAGAAGCTACAGGCGTGGCTTTTGATTGGGATATTCAGGATGCTGGGGTCGATGTGATGGAGCAATTAGGGACTCCATTGCCCGATTCTGTGCTCGAATCAATTCGTTCAACCAAAGTGGCGTTAAAAGCGCCAATTACCACCCCCGTTGGCACAGGTTTTCGCTCAGTCAATGTGGCGATTCGTAAAGAACTCGACCTCTATGCCTGTGTTCGGCCATGTCGTTCCTACCCTGGCGTGCGCTCACGCTTTGAAAACATCGATCTTGTAGTTGTGCGCGAAAACACCGAAGATCTCTACGCGGGGATCGAGTTTGAGCGTGGCACTGATGAAGTGGCCGAATTGCGCAACTGGCTGCTGCAAAAACGCCCAAATGCCTTGATCAAAGAGCCAGGTGGTATCTCGATTAAGCCCATGTCGGTGCCTGGCTCAGAGCGAATTGTGCGCTTTGCCTTTGAATATGCCCGCGCCAACAAACGCAAAAAAGTCACAGCAGTTCACAAAGCCAATATTATGAAGTTCAGCGATGGGCTGTTCTTAGAGGTTGCCCGTGAAGTTGCTAAAGATTATCCCGATATCGAGTTCGATGATCGGATTGTCGATAATATGTGTATGCAGTTGGTGCAAAAACCAGAGCTCTATGATGTGATGGTATTGCCCAATTTGTATGGCGATATTTTGAGCGATTTGTGCGCTGGCATGGTTGGGGGCCTTGGGGTTGCCCCAGGCGGCAACATCGGCGAACATGGCGCAGTTTTTGAAGCGACCCACGGCTCAGCTCCAAAATACAAAAATCTCAACAAAGTCAACCCAACCGCCTTGATCCTCTCAGGCGAGTTGATGTTGCGCCACTTGGGCGAAATCGAAGCCGCTGATCGGCTCAATGCAGCGGTTGCAACGGTGATTGCTGAAGGTAAGGATGTAACCTACGACCTGAAGGATGATCGTAACGACCCAAGCGCGGTTGGGACTGCCGAAATGGCCGATGCCATTATTGCTAAATTGCAAGCCTAATTGGGCTATCACTGGCGATCAGGTTAGGCTGATCGCCAGCTATCCCCATATTTAGAGACTATACCCAAGAATTAATTCAGCTTCATGGTACACTTCATCTCAGCCGACTGTACGCGAAATGGTAGGTAGATGTGCCGTGGTATGATCCACTGTTTGGCATTCTAGAACGTATATGACACAATCAACATGGCCAGCAACATCAGAATTACCTGCTATCCCCAAGGTACGGATCTTGGGCGAAATCGGACGGGGCTTACATAGCACTGTCTATCGTTGTGTGCGCGATGGCCAAACCTATGCCTTGAAAATTCCCCGCCTGAATGGCAACCAATCGCCAACTATGGCAGCGGCGGCATTTCGGCGCGAAGCCAGTGCCTTGGCATTGGTACGCCACCCCAGTTTGCCCGAGGTAATCGAGGTTGATCACTACAACGAGATGCCCTATATCATTATGGAGTTGGTTCAAGGCCAAACGTTGCTTGATTTGGTGGCACTTGGGCCGTTGCCTGAAAGTTTAGTCATTCGGCTGATCAAAGATTTAGCCAGTGCCTTGGCCGCAGTCCATCGCCAAGGCATCACGCACCGCGATATTCAGCCCCGCAATATGTTGATGCAGCCCTCAGGCAACATTAAATTAATCGATTTTGGCTTTGCTAGCCACAATAGCCTTGACCCTGAGCAAACTCATGTGTTGGGCACGCTGCGCTATAGTTCGCCCGAACAAACTGGCTATCTCAAACGCAACGTCGATGCCCGCTCCGATCTGTATGCTTTTGGCGCAGTCTTGTTTGAATGTTTGGTTGGCGTACCACCTTTCAATGCTTCAAATATTACCGATTTGATCCGCCAACATGCCGTCGTCTTAGCACCCGATGTACGTTCGATGGCTCCCCATGTCTCACCTGCGCTGGCCGAAATCGTCGCTCGCCTGCTAGCCAAAGATCCTGACGATCGCTATCAAACAGCCGAGGGCTTGCTCTCGGATATTAATCAAATTGATAGCTTAAATCTCATGTTGGCTGCTGGTCGCCCAATTCGCCTTGGAGCCGATGACCTCTGGACAGGGGCGCTCTACGATAATGATTTGATTGGGCGTGATGCCGAGTTGGCAATCTTACGTCAAGGCTGGAATAGTGCTCGCCAAGGCCATGGCAGCGTCATCGCCATCAAAGGCGCGATGGGTTTAGGCAAAAGCCAATTAGGCCGCGAAATGTTGCATCGAGCACGGTCGCTTGGTGGTTTGACCTTTGGCTCAACCTGCGTCAAAGATTCAGCCCTACCCTACAGTGCCTTGCGCAGCCCGTTTGAGCAATATGTGCATTATTTGGAATTGATGCCCGAAAGCCAGCGCCGCCATGCCGAGGAGCAACTACGCCAATTTGTGCAAGGCTACCAAGAGCTGATGTTGCGCACATTTCCATGTTTGCAACCAATTTTGCCCCACACCAAACAACCTGAATTGGCGACCGATTACGAGCGTTTTAATACGATCTTGGCCGATTTGCTACTTTGGATGACCCGTGTGCATCCTGCGGCTGTCTGGTTTATTGACGATCTGCAAGCGATTGATGATGCCAGTTTTAATGTTGTGCGCCGAATTATCGGACGGATTCAGCAAGTGCCCTTGTGTTTGATTATTTCTTTAAATGATAGTCTCGATAGCCAAATGGTCTATGAGCGACTCACGCTCAATCAGCCCATTCCCATCCAAGAGATTTTGCTGCAACCCCTAACCGATCAAGCTGCTACCCAATTTATTACCAGCTATTTAGGTGGCTATAACGTCGATCAGCAAATTATCAACGAGATCGTCGCTCGCAGTGTTGGCAGTCCGTTTGCCTTGCGCGAATATATCCAAACCCTGTTGGATACTGGGATGTTGCGCTTGGTTAACACTTGCTGGATGATCGACGATCAAAGTTTGACCAAATTGGCGTTGCCCTCGCATGTGGTGCGCTTGGTGCTGAGCCGAATCGATGAGCTAAGCCCCAAAGTGCGGGCAATTCTCGAATTAGCAGCAGTGCTGGGCTTTCAATTTCGCCGCAATAGCTTAATTGAGCTATGGCAAGGTGAGCCAAGCGAAGTCTACGAGGCCTTAACGATTGGCGGACGCAGCCATTTAATCGAGCGCAGCGCATCGGGCCATTATCATTTTGCTCACCAAAATATCTATCAAGTTTTTCTCGAAGGCATTACGCCTGAGCAACAGCAACAATTACATGCCCAAATTGCCAAAAATCTTGATCACGAGCAGCTTGAGCCAGAAGCAATGTATCAATTGGCCTATCACTATGCCCGAGCGAAAAGCAGCGACCCAACATTTTTGGCTCGTGGCTTTACGATTTTGAGCAATGCAGGGCAGGTGGCGCTAGAGAATTATGCCTACGATGAAGCTTATCATTTTTTCGAGCAGGCCTACCAGATTGCCCAAGGCCAATCATTAGCATTTCAGCCGCAACAACATGCCCAATTTGCCCAACTCTGCCTGCGTTTAGGCCAAAATCAAACTGCCTTGGTGCATTTGCAAGCAGCGCTCGAACAAACCAGCGAACCAGATCATCAGGCGCGGTTGCTCACGGCCATTGCCCATATTCACGCTTGGCAACAACAACCACGCGACATTTGGCGCTACTTTGATCAAGCATTTGAGGCATTAAACGAACCAGCCTTAGAACGTTCATTGCTTGGCTTGATCAGTGATATAGGGCGCTCACTTGGCCGCTTGCTCAAAAGTAGTGTGCCATGGTTACAACCAAGCTCGCCCCAACAGCAGCAACGCATCATCATTTTGCTGGAAATCTATGATACGGTGGGAATGTATGCCTACCTGAATAGCCAAATGTTGTTGTTGGTCAGCCTCTTTTTACGCTCGTTGGTTTGGGCACGCCGTGGGCGCACCCGTCCGGCTCGCGTGCGAGCGTTGAGCAACTATGCCAGTATGTGGGCAATGGTTGGTCAGCGCCATTTAGCCAAACGGGCCTTGAATAAAGCTAAAACCATCGCCACTACTCCGACCGCTGATCGTATGTTGCAGGCGCGGGTGGCCTTGTACGAAGGCTTTATTAGCCATATCATTGGCGATGAAGTGCAGGCTGAACGATTACTACGCACAACATTACGTCAACATACAACCACAATCGATTCGCTGGCTTATGGCCATGCCACAGCTGATAGTGTGCTCTTGCTCTTTTTACGCGGCCATGTACTGGAAGCATGGCAATTGGTGCAAGAAACCTTTGAGCGCTTCGAGCAACATAATCATCGCAATGAACAAACCTGGTTTTTAGAATTATGGGCTGCGCCGCTGCTGATTACGCTTGGTTCGACTGCTGAAGCCCAACGCTACCCTGTACCCGACATCAAAGAGCGCCAACAATGGCTCTTGGCTTGGAAAAATCTAGCCGATGCCTCGCAGATGATCGTTAACCTTGAGCAGGGAGATCCAGGCCAGCAAAACGATCAATTATTGCGCCATTTTAATCAGCAACATCGCAATAATCCGCGTTTTATGCCGTTTCATTCGCGCTATATGTACATTTTGCAGGGCTATATCCGCATCGCCCAATTTTTACAGCAGCGCAAACGGGTAACTGCTCGCCGCTTACGGATTGCCGCACGCCAAGCCTTGTTGGTTGCGACAACGCCGATTTTACGCGGCCATGCTTTAGTTATTTTTGCGGCGGCACACGGCTTTGATGGGCGTTTTGCGCAAGCCCTAGAGTTGTTGGGGCAGGCCGAACAGTTAGCTCACTTGCATGATGCTCCTTGGATTTTATATGAAGCCCATCGGATTCGGGCGCATCTGTTTGGCATGCAGCAGCAAATGGCCGCCGCCAAACGCGAAGCCAGTCGCGCCTACACGATCGCCTTTGATCATCAATGGGTTTTGCGTATGCGCAATATCGCCGTGGCCTTTCAGCTGGACGACCCAGAGCGGCTCAATTCGACTACCAGCATTATCAGCGATGATGCGCTACGCCCCGATGATAGCCGCATGCAACGCTTATTGGATGCCTTGCTTTCGGTCAGTTTGGCATGGGCCCAAAGCTACGATCTCGATGAGCAAGCTCAAACTGCGCTCGATTCAGTAATTCGGATTTTAGGAGCAGAACGGGCATTTCTATTCCTGCTCGAAAACGATGATTTACATCTTCGCGCGGCACGTGATGCCTCAAGCAATCCAGTTACCGAGACCTTGCAAGGCTATAGCCGCACAGTGCTAGAGCGAGTTCGCATCACCCAAAAACCTGTGATTGTAACTGGAGCCGATGATGCATTAATTACCAGTAGCGAAAGTGTCACTGCTCACAACCTGCGCAGCGTTCTGGCCGCGCCCTTGATGCTTGATGGGCGATTTTTAGGCGTGGTTTACCTTGATAATCGCTTGGCATGGGGCTTTTTCTCCAGGGAAGATGAAGTTATTCTGCGGGCGATCACCACCCATATTGCCCTTGGCTTAGAAAAATCACGCACTACTCAGCTCGAAATTCACATCAATGCTGAACGTGAACAACGCCGTTTGGCCGAACGGCTGCGCCTACTCTCAACCGTGTTGAATGCTACGCTCGATTTAGTCGATGTGCTCAAATATGTGCTAATTCAGCTTAACTCATTGTTACCCTACTATGGAGCGTGCATCGCCCTACGTGAGGAAAATGAGCTTAAATTTGAGCAAGTTGAAAGCCCCAGCCCAACCTTATGGGTGCGCGGCACCAAAATCTCAATCGACGATGATCCGCTATTCAAGCAACTAGCGACGCTGCGCCAACCATTAATTATCAACGATATCACCCAAGATCCACGCTTCAAAGGCTATGGTGAGCATCCAGCACGTTCATGGCTGGGGCTGCCCTTGTTGGTGCGCGGCGAAATTGTAGGCTTTTTGGCGATCGATCGCGATGAACCCCATGCAATCTCTGAGCATGAGGCCGAATTGGGCATGGTGTTTGCCTCACAGGCAGCGATTGCAATTGCCAATGCCCAATTATTTGGTCAAGTGCAACGCCTCGCGATCACCGATTCACTGACCCAAGTCAGCAATCGTCGCCATTTCTTCGAGTTGGCCGAACGCCAATGGATCTTGACCTGTAGTAGCGACCATCCACTTTCAGCGATGATGCTTGATGTTGATCATTTCAAGCGGGTCAACGATAGCTACGGCCATTCGGTTGGCGATTTGGTATTACGCACGGTTGCCGATATTTGTCGTGCCAATTTACGACCTTCAGATCTGCTTGGGCGCTATGGGGGTGAAGAATTTGCGATTTTGCTGCCCGATACTGATGTTTCGGCAGCCCTGATCATTGCTGAACGCTTACGGATCGCGATCGCCAACCACCCGATTCAGCATGAGCAAGCCAGTATCAACCTGACGGTCAGCATTGGAGTGACGGGTTTAAGCAAAGATGATAACTCGGTTGTCAGCCTGCTTGATCGAGCTGATCGCGGCTTGTACATTGCCAAAGAAACTGGACGTGATCGGGTTACGATGGCCTAGGGCAGTATGCTACAATAGCCCAAGTTTGGTGCATTTGGAGGGTCTGATATGGTGCGTGATATGCTGCACAACTTGCGGCGCGTGCGCTTAGTTGAAGTCCAGTTGCTAATAACCGTGTTGCTGCTGTTTGCCGCTGGCTACATGATGGTGTTTGCTACCGGCCAACGCCGTTTGGAAGCTGATGTTGGCTCGTTGCAATCGTTATTCAGCGTGCTCTGGCCATCGTCGCTGCCGCTTTTGCTCTATCTGGTGGTGAGCGCTGGGCTTTCGTATCGCAACCCCAATGCCGACCAAATTTTGCTGCCCCTGGTGGCGGTGCTTTCTGGTTTGGGCCTACTGTTTACGGCACGGGTTGCGCCAACCCTTGATAAAGACATTTACGGCGATGTTGCATCGAAACAATCGGCCTTCGTGACGGTTGGGGTCATTTTGCTGGTGCTAATGGTGTTTGTCGATTGGGATCGTTGGATCTTTATTCGGCTCTTTCGCACTGGTATGATGGAATGGCTCAAAAACCATCGCTGGACATGGATGTTGCTTGGGGTTGGCTTGATGATTTTAACCTTCATCATCGGGGTTGACCCTAATAATAGCGGAGTTAAAGTTTGGTTTCGCCTGCCTGGTGGCTTTCTATTCCAGCCCGCTGAATTGCTTAAAATTATCTTGGTAGTCTTTTTAGCCTCATATTTGATCGAGCATCGTGAAGTGGTTAATCATGGCTACCGCTTAGGTCGCATCACCCTACCACCCTTGCCCTATCTTGTGCCAATGGGTGGGATTTGGGCGTTGTGTATGGCCTTGATCGTCAAGCAAAGCGACTTGGGTGCAGCTTTGTTGCTATTTGGCATCTTCATTGCGATGTTATATGTTGCTACGGGCAATGGTTGGTATGTTGGAGCCAGTTTCGGGGCATTCGGCATTGGCTCGTATGTAATGTACCAATACATTGGCAAAGTTCAAGAGCGGGTGGCGATTTGGCTTGATCCTTGGTCAGATGCAGCAAACTTAGGCTATCAGATTGTGCAATCGCAATATGCGCTCTCTGCAGGCGGAGTGAGTGGCAGTGGGCTTGGTTTGGGCGCACCTCACTATGTTCCTGCGGTGCACACCGACTTTGCCTATACCGGAATCGCCGAAGAATTGGGCTTGATGGGCACAATTGGAATTTTGATTGTGTATGTGCTGATGATTTATCGTGGCTATCACATTGCGCTCTCAATCCCAGGACGCTTTCGCGGCTTTGAGCAATTGTTGGCAGTGGGCTTAACCACAATTTTGGCAGTCCAAGCCTTAATCATCATCGGTGGCAATTTACGGGTTATTCCATTAACTGGGATTACCTTGCCATTTATCTCATATGGTGGTTCATCGGTCGTTATGAACTTTGTGATTGTTGGCTTGCTGTTGCGCATTTCGACCACAACTCAGAAGCAAACCTAAGCGAGGCCAACCATGAATTGGTTTGTTATTGGCATCGGCGCAGCAATTGCGATCTGTCTGCTAACAATTATTGGCTTTTTTGGGGGCTATCGCTGGTGGCAACAGGTTCGTCCAGTTTGGCAATTGGGGTTAATGCTGTTGATTCCCAGTTTGCTGCTTGGCCTAACCCTGTTGTTGGTCTGGTTTCTGCCATGGCCAATCGAAGAACTTGGTAGTTTGGCGATTGGGGTAACCTTGGGCAGTGGAATCCTCTTAATGACAACCTCCTATTTGGCAATGCAGATCTGGTGGGCCTTCCAACCTGATGAGCCTGCTACTTCAACCGATTCTGATGAACAAACTTGATACAAACAATGACGCGCAGGCTTCAACCAAGTTTGCGCGTTCATTAGGTTGGACCTTGGTGATTAAACTGCTGATCTCATTGCATGTTGGGGTTGGCGATTTTTTGTTGCCGTTGTATGTACAAGCGCTGGGTGGCTCGCCCCAAGTGATTGGCAATTTGGTGGGTTTGGGAGCAGCTTTTGGCGTATTTGCGCGGCTCAGCCTGAGTTGGCTCGCTGATCGTGGGATCATCGGGATTTTGCTGCGTTTGAGTTTGGCGGCCTTAGCAAGTGGCTTTGCAATTTGGAGCTTTGCTGATAGTAGTGCCTGGTTAATGCCTGGTCAAGCATTACTCGCGATCGGGCGAGCAGGCTCAACTCTCTGTTTAAGCCTGCTGATTGCCCAATTAACCAGTCATGGTCAACGTGGCTCAGGCTATGGGCGGCTAACCATGGCCAGTTCGTTGGCAACAATTGTCGGGGCGATCATCGCGGGAATTGGTTTTATTGGCTGGGATGCAGAAACCCGCCAGCAACTACAACAACTCACATGGTTGCAAGCTAGCCTCGACTATTTACCCAATCCAATTCCCCGTGTCGAGCTATTTCATGGCATTTACATAGTGTTTAGCAGTAGCGTGGTTGTAGCAGGAATCTTCAGTCTCCGTTCATGGCCTCATGCAATTCCAGCAAAACGCGGTACAATACAAGCAATATGGCACAGTGTGTTACGTCAGCCAGCAATCCGCAGTCTGTTGCTTGTGCAAAGTTGCATCAGTGCGGGCTATAGTGCCTCGATTCCAATGACCGTGCCGTTATTGACTGATCGTTTTGGGGCAAGTGTGGCGGCGGTCGCTGTGGCCTATATTGTGCCAGGCATTATTTATGCGCTGTTTCCGGCACGCCTTGGGCGCGTTGCTGATCGCATTGGCTATCGACGGGCTGCCAAGCTTGGGCTTGGCGTAAGTATGTTAGTTTACCTAGCAATACCTATCAGCCCACAACTTGCAATCACCGCAATATTTTGGGCTTGTGAAGCGCTGGCATGGAGTTTTTATGTACCAGCTTTGGAAGCCTTACTTGCGGAAAGTGTGATACCACAACAACGCGGCACAGCCTTGGCGATCTATGGAGCGTCAGGCGCATTGACCGCAACTGTGGCAGCACCCTTGGGCGCACGCTTGTATAGCCATTGGATCGCCGCACCCTTTTTATTCTCGGCCCTTTGCCTAGGTATGGCAGCCATGTTTGCTGCCCGTACCCCACCAACTAATGCCGATTATGCTACCATTAAATCTCACAATTGAGGAACCCACCCTGCCCGACTTGACTCCGTTTCCGCAAACTGGCCTCGTTCATTGGACGAGCAAGTTAGGCGTTGAGCTAGCGATTCGCCATATTACGCCTGATGATGCTAAATTGTTGGTCGAATTGTATGGCCGTTTATCGCCGCGCACGCTTGAGCTGCGCTTCGCCACGATTATGATCAACATTCCAATCGAGCGGGTGATCGAAGAATCTGCTCGGTTAGCCACGCTCAATCACGACCACGCCGATGCCTTGATTGCCTTGCTCAACGAAGATGGCCAAGAGCACATTGTAGCGGTCGCACGCTTAGCAGGCGCTGATCATATTCAGGCTGAATTTGCGCTTTTAGTCCGCGACGATTTTCAAGGCCATGGCGTGGGCACGTATATGCTTGATTTGTTGTTTCAAGTGGCCTTAGTGCGCGGTCTACGCTACCTCAAAGCTTCGGTGCTCGCAGAAAATGCGGCCATGCTGCGCTTGATTCGGCGCTCAGGCTTCCCCTACCATATGCACACCTCACACGGCGAAAGCGATGTGACAATCTATCTCGACCCAACGATTAGCGAAGGCGAGATTAATCACCACTGAATCAAGTAGATTGTTAATTATTTTGTTGGGCGAAGCCCGTATAATCTGAATGTTTGACTGAAATCTGCTGTCCCCTGCCGCTGGCACGTGGGCTAGGAGTAGTGCGTTGAATGAGTTTGATTCAGTAGTTGAGGCAATTGAGGCCGGCTGGGAACTCGACGATATTTTGCAGTTGATCGTCACGAATGGTCAAGTATTGCTTGATCTACAGCACGGTTATATTGTGTTATACGAGGCTGAGCAGCTGTGGCTCAAGGCCAATACGAGCAATTTACCCACCCGCGTTTTAGCCCCCACCAGCGCCGAAGCACGAGTTGTAGCAATGGGTCGGGCAGTGGCTTTGGAGCCAATTCAAGCCCTGCCACTTTGGCGCACGCTTGAATTTGCGCTCAAACCTGATGCCCGAGGCTGGCTCAGTGCACCCATTCGCTTAAATGGCCATACAGTGGGCGCGTTAGCCGCATTTGCCGAACCCAGCGACAATGAGCCACTGCGCGAAGCTCTGCGCTTTATGACGGTTTTAGCCGATTTAGCGGCATTGGCATTAGAACGCGGGCAATTTTGGTTACGCCATCAACGCCGTTCACAGTTTATCGCCTTATTGCGCACCATTTCGGGCATCATTCAGCAACAATCATTGGGCGATTTGGCGCATACCATCGCCCACCAACTTTGCGAGATTGGCAATGCCGATTTGGCGTTGATGTATATTCCCAGCCCTGAAACCGAAGAATTTGTGACCCTTGGCCTGAGCGATACACCCTTGGCCTTACAAATTCGCGAACTTGGGCTTGATCATATTCCGTTGGCCAGCAATGCCTTGTTGCATGAATGCTACCAAACTGGCCAAGCCCAACGCCTCGCCTTAACCAACGAACAATGGCCCGAATTGGCTCAACTTGGCGTGCAACAACTCTTGATTGTGCCAATTCACGATACCCACGAGCGGCTCGGCGTAATTGTGTTGGCCAGTTTGCAAGATACCCGTTTCGATGATGATGCACTGAATTTTCTCAATTTTATTGGAGTACGGCTGGGCTATGCCCTAAAAAATGAGAATTTGCTCGAAGAAGTTGTGCAAGCTGAACGCCGCCGCATCAATGAAGACGAACGCAGCAACTTTATTGCATCGGTAGCCCATGATCTCAAAAATGCCCTAACCACGGTGATTGGTACAACCCAACTGGGCATGCGCAAGCTCCGGCGTGGCGACCAAAGCTATAACGAGAAGGCCTTCAACACAATTGCCACTAAATCGCAACAAGCGTTACAACTGATCGAAGATATGGTTGATGTCAGTCGCTTGGAGCAAGGCACATTTCGTTTATTTATCCAAAGCATTGATCTGGTGCAACTGGTTGCCGATGAGGCCGAAGCCGCCCGAGGCTTATCGCAACGCCATACCATTCAATTTAGCAGTAGCCTTGAACATTACGAATTAGCCGCCGATCAACAACGCTTACGCCAAGTGCTGGCCAATTTATTGATCAACGCAATTCGTTATTCGCCCGATGGCGGCACAATTTCAGTGCGTATAATGGATGCTGATCACGCGCCAGCGCCGAGCAACGCCAGCATTAGCAGCGAAAGCGAGCTTGATCAAGCAATTGTAATCAGCGTGAGCGATCAAGGAATTGGCATTCCTGAGCATGAATTACCCTATATTTTCGAGCGCTTTTATCGCGGCCAAGGCTCGACGGTTGCTAGTGGTTCAGGTTTGGGGTTGTATATTAGTGCCGCGATTATGGCCCAACATGGTGGCAAAATGTGGGTTGAATCAAAACTCAACCATGGCACAACCTTTTATTGTTCGTTACCAGCGGCGCGGGTAATGTAATCAATGCTCCTACAATCTCAATCTAAAATTCGACTGGGCGAATCATTCCAAGACCACGAGGCCGATTAACCTAGACAAACCAAAAGCCAAACCTGATTCTTGGGGCATTAAGCTCAGCTACTTCAATCATCTACCCTTGGTTTCCACAACAATATCGATACAGACAAACAATCTTTCAATCATTAACATCCCACAGAGCAAGCATTTGCTCTGTGGGAGTAGGTTCTTTAAAGAATGGGTTTCTTGATTATAAAGAAATGATTTAGATGGCCTTGATTACCATATGTCCCCGCACCTGCTGTCCTTGGATGATAGATTTAGACTGAGCTGGGGATGACCAACTCTGGCCGATTACCTGGCTTTGTTGACCTTGAACGACTATCGAGCTGTATCGTTCGGTTGGCAGATTCACCAATAGATCAATCGTTCCATCTTGGTCGAAGTTGCTACTGAAAATACCTGCAATTGCTTTGGTTTGCCCATTCGCCAAGTTCAACCACAGCGAAAGTCGTTCGCCAGGTTTATAGCCTTTGCCGCGCAAACGCAGTTGGGCTTGCAGCGTTTGATGTTCTACCGTGAGCAGCGTGTTGCGTGGCTGGGCGAGATTCAGAAACAGGGGATTGGCCCAATCCTTGCCATCATCGCGCACGATTCGAATGCTGATCATACCGCTGGTTTCATGTTGGGCAAAAACTAAACGCAACCGTTGCGTATCCTGTGGGCTAATCGGGGCGAAGGCAATCTGCACCTTGCCCGTTGTTTGATCATGGCTGCGAATCCAATCATCTTCACGGGTTGGCTGCGCCTCGCGTAATTGCAGCAACACCGGATCATAGGTCAGTAGTGCGTCACTTGCCCCAAGACCTTGGCCATAATTGGTGGCATAGACATCAATCACAAGCTGATTGCTGGCAGTATCAACGACCTGTTGTCGCCAACGAATATCTGTCTCTCCCGTGTTTATCTTGCTGATTGCAGTTGCGGTTGCGGTTGGTGGCTCTAGGCACGGTGTGGCAATCATGGCAGTTGCACTGGTTTGGGCAATTAATTGATTGGTGCCGCTGATGACTTGAAATAGTTTGCCAATCACCGTATAACTACCAGCAACTGCAGCGGTACCGCCATTAATCGTGATGTTTTTGGTTTCGTTGGCTGCGAGCATGCCCGTAAAGACCGGGCTATCACTACTCGGCGCACCACCATTAACCGCCACTGCATGGGTGATTTGGTAGTCGCCAGCCAGTGCAACCTGTGCTGTCAGCGTAAAATCATCAATAGGGCCGCCAACGGGATAGCAGGCCGCCAGTCCAGTATACTGAACACTCGGTGAACTTTGGCTGTGGGCGGAGATTAATCCGCCCACCAGTAAATACAACATTCCCACTGCACCCAAACACAATCCAATCGTTCGTTTCATCATCAATCCTTTGCTGGCTCAACGCCGATTTATTGCATGACCAATGGCGCAGCAATCCGATGATGCTGGAACCGCAGACGACGCATCGTTGCTGGCGCTTGCACTCGATCGCCTTGCCGTGCCCGCACCATGACCAGCGGATAGACCCACGCTGGTAGCTCGGTTTCATAGCTCCAGGTCGTGCCAGTAACATTCGCCACTTGCCACGTTGCACCAGCATCAAGGCTTACATCCAACGCCGTGGCATTCGTCAATGTGCCACTCATGCTGAAATGCGGTGTCGTGATCGTGCTACATGGCACGATCTGATCATCAATCGTCGCACTAGGCGCAGCACTGCTGTTGATCAAATAGGTTAATCCGCGCAGATCATCAGCGATCAGCACATCAAGGCCACCATCACGATTGAGATCGCCAACGGCCAAAGTTTCAGGTCGATAGCTGGTACTGTAGGGGAGATCGTAGGTTTCGTAGGCCGCCAGCGTCCCATCAACTCGACCACGATAGATCGTCAAGGCTAACCAGCCACTGTTCAGTGCGAGTATATCATTAAATCCATCATGATTAATATCGGCAATCGCTAAAGCTTCCGGTAAATGCCATGCTGGTAACAACTGTGGTGTGGTCGTGATACGACCATCGCTTTGTTGGGCAAAAATATTAATCGCTGCATTGGGGATATTGCCCCCAGCGCTGACCACGAGATCGGCACGTCCATCGTTGGTAACATCGCCAATCGCCACGGCATGGGCTGCAAAGCCTTGATCATCAACCGGTCGATAGTCAGTAGCAAGCAAGCTTCCCCGATAGAGTGAAAACAAATCGAGGTGTTGAGTAATACCACCTGTCCCGCGTAAAGCCGCGAGATCAAGCTGGCCATCATAATTAAGATCACCAAGTGCCAAATCACTCATGCTGCGATTGGCAAACGGCAAACTCAGGCTTGCCTGCATAGGGTTGTTATTTGGTTGTGACCAAATTTGTATCGTGCCGGGCGTTGCAAACGCCAAATCATCACGGCAATCGCTGGTAAGATCGGCGGCGTGCAACGCTTCTGGCTCAGTGCTGATCGTATAGTGTTGGGTCAGTTGCAAGGTTTGGCTAAGCGTGCCGCGCCACAGGCCAAGCTGCTTGGTTGCCGGTTGCAACGCCGCCAAATCAGCCAAGCGATCATTGTTGATTTGGCCAATCGCCAGGCTGCTTGGCTGGCTCGTGAGCGTCGTGGTTTGGACAATTGTCAGGCCGTTGTTCCAGCCCAAGCGCAACAGGTGATTGCCAGCACTAGCACTGGCCAAGGGTTGATCAATTGCGGCAGCACTGGCAGCATCGCCCAAGCCAAGGCTAGCGACTGGCTGCAAAATACCGCTATTGCTGCTAGGTCGGGCTGGCCGTTGGTTTGGGTGAGCCAAATAGGCGGCGGGCATAACCCCCGCTGCACTTTTTGGGTGCAGCGGGCCACGGGCTGGTTGTTGGGCAGTTGTACTTGCGACTGTCACGATGATTAATGTGAGCAGTGTCATTATTTTTATTGGTTTCATGTGGATAAATCTCCTCAATTGAATTTTATCAAACGTTTTTCATAACCAAATCCTGCTGATACATCCAAAACTTTCCGCCAATATAAAATCATATTAACTTCTGCTAAGGCATATACTTTTACTTCAAAATTGAAATCAATACCATCACGGCTTCCACTTACTCCTAGTGCCAGGCTTGCTCCAATTTCTGCTTTATAGACCTTCTCAAGTTCCGATCTTGCAAAGATTCTGGCCCCGATGCTCCCACCGCCACTTATTGATGTGTCTCCATATTTACAGAATTTAATCTGTATTCCTCCCTTTCCCCAAAATTCGTACTTAATCCAAGGTATGGGAGTCGTAAATGAAGGTGTCGTTACTTCATACTCCAATACTGCGCGACCACAAGCATCCATTCTTTTTAATTCTGGATTGTATTGATATTCCAAGCCTCCTGATCCCTCTAATTTTGCCTCTGCATTTAAGTTTTGTAATCCTAATGTTTTAACACCAGGAATCTTTGCAGCCCATGTAAAAGGTGTCGGCGGAATCTTTAATTTCCAAAAGAAACCCGTTAGAAACTCAAATCTTTTCCAATCAGGATTTTCTTTATTACTACCATTGTCTGGATTCTCGCCATTACCCGGATTTGAACCATTACCTGGATTGCCTGGGTTGGTATGATTTCCGCCGTTACCAGGGCTACCATTGCCATTTCCTGTGCTATTGCATGGGATATAAAGATTTTGGCCAAATGAAACACTATAGGGGTTACCAATTCGATTAGCATTGGCAATCCAGCGCCAATCAATGCCGAAGCGTGCGCCGATACCACTCAAGGTATCGCCTGAACGCACAGTGTAGCGTTCGTTACACTGTTGCCCACAATTCGGGCGGCTACTGCCAGCGCTTTGGGCCGATGCATAACTGGATGCTGCATGGCTGGCCGCTGAAACACTACCGATCAATGATGCGGCAGTTACACCAACCTGATGCATGGCGTTGCCTAAACCACTCCCTGCGTTGGGTCGGCTGAGGGTTGGGCTACCACTTGCCACATCAAACAAGCCTAGTGGATCAGTGCGACTGATCGGGTTGTTACGCACATAACTGTAACGGTTGAGCGAACCGGGCATATTCTGATCAGCAGGGAAGGGATCAGCACTCAGCCAGGTGGCGTTCTGCGGGTCGTAATAGCGGTTGCGAGCATAGATCAAGCCGCTGCTATCTTGGCGATGGCCGGTATAGCCATAGTTACTGACCAAATTGCTTGCGCCACTGTCGATCTGGCCCCAATCGCTGTAGCGGGTTGGCAACGTTGCGTTGGGTTTGCCAGCAGCATCGCTATAGCCAATGTAACTGCCCAAGCCTTCAAGATGAGCAAACATGGTCGTGCTATTGCGTTCCACCGCCAGATGCCCCAAACCTTGTGGATGTAGCACAAACCATTGGGTTGGCTGGTTGGCGCTGAATTGGGCGAGCACATTCCACGAATCACCATCATACAGGGTATGTTCGCTGCTCAGTAGCACACCAGCAGCCGACCATTGCTCAAGCAGGGTGCGGCGTTGGTGATGATCGTAGCGATAGCGTTGGATGGATTGGGTGCTGGTTCCAGCAGCATCAAGCATGCTGAGGCTGAGCAAACGGCCTCGCGAGTCGTAACTAAGACGGGTTTGGTATTGGGAGGTTTGGCTACTGATGCGTTGGCCTGCGCCATCATAGCCATACGTCGTTTTGCCCGCGCGTGAGTCGTTAACTTCGAGCAAGCGATCGGCTGCATCGTAGCGCATGGTTTGTGTCCAGTTGCTTGTGCCTTGCGTCGCTTCAATCGCCAGCCGATTTCCGGCTTTATCATAGCGATAGGTGTGGGCTAATTGGCTGGTTCCGGCTCCACTGCGCTGGCTGCGAATCAGCCGATCAATCTGATCATAGTCGTAGCTGGTTTCTTCGATGCTAATCAGCGAACCAAACATCAAGGTTGAAATCAATTCGCGGGTGCGGTTGCCATTCGGGTCAAGCCGATATTCGTAGACCGCGAAGGCTCCATCATTGCCACGATTGAGCACCGCCGTCAAACGACCATCAGCATCGTAGGCCATGCTGACGGCAGCATGGGGATAACGAATATCCAACAAGCGCCCATCCGCATCATAGTTCAATGTGATCGTATGCCCCCGACCATCATCGATCTGGATGGGCCAACCATTCGCATCATAGCGCGTTTGCACCATGCGGCCATCGGGATAGATCACATGGGTGCGACGACCTGCCGCGTCATAGCGCCACTCGACCACTTTGCCCGCCCCATCAACCCCGCGAATCAGGCGATTGAGCCGATCATAGCTGGTGGTTTGTTTACCCGCCGCACTTTCAGCGTGCAGCAGATTGCCAAGCACATCGTAGCTGAGCGTTTCAGCCTGACCAACGCTGAAGGTGCTGGTTGTTGGGCGATTGAGGGCATCGTATTGCGTCGTGATCTGCTGTTGATTAGGGTATTGTTCACCAATACGATTGCCAAGTGCATCGTAGCGATACCGCGTTACTTGGCCCATGGCATTACGTTCTTCAATCACCCGACCGAGCAGATCATAGCTGGTTTGGCGGCGATGGCCATTGGGGTCGAGCGTGATGGTGGGCATGCCGGCAATATCATAGCGGGTTGTGATCGTATTCGAGAGCGCGTCGGTGATGCTCAGGCTTTGGCCCAGCACATCGTACTGGCGGGTCATGGTCTGGCCTTTGGCATCCACGCTGGCGCTAATCCGCCCAAGTGCATCGTAGCGACTGCTGGTTTGGTGGCCTAACGGTGAGGTGGTTTGAATCAGGCGTTGAGCTTGGTCATAGGTGTTGCTGGTGACAAACCCACGGCCATCTTGGCTGGCAATTTGGTTATTGACCGCATCATACCGATAGCGCAGCACCTGACCACCAGGCTTGGTTACTTGGAGCAGATTGCCGCGTGCATCATAGCTGTTGGTCTCCGTATTTCCCAACGGATCACGCATGCGTAGCGTGCGACCAAGGGCATCATAATCCGTCTGCCAACTATGACCAAGCGCATCAATTCGTTCAATTTGGCGTTGCTCCGCATCATAGCGATACTGGGTGACAGCCCCACGCGGATCGGTGGTTTGGATGAGATTCCCCAGTTGATCATAGCGCTGGAGCGTCAGATTGCCCAACGCATCGCTCTGGCGGATGGCTTGTCCAAGCACGTCATAGGTCGTCAACGTGCGATTGCCACGCGCATCAATCACGCTGATCGGTGCACCCGCGCTATCGTAGCTGGTTTGGGTGCGATTGCTCATAGCATCAATGCTGACCAACACGCGGCCTTCAGGATCGTATTGATTACTGCTGATGGCTCCCCGTGGGTCAATTGTGCGCACGACCCGACCTAAAGCGTCATACTCAGTCCGTGTCACTGCTCCATAGGGATTCCGTGTGGAAATCAGGCGATTGAGCAGGTCGTATTCAGTCGTTGTCACATTGCCCAGCGCATCGGTCACGCGCACAGGATTATTGGCAGCATCATAGTCGGTGGTCATTGTTGCACTCAGTGCATCGGTGACCCGAATCGGGGTATTGACTGCATCATACGCGGTTGTTGTCGTAGCACTGAGTGGATTCGTCACCTGAATCGCATTGCCAACTGCGTCATAGGTTGTTGTAGTGACGAAGCCTGCTTCATCTTGCTGGGCGATCACTGAGCCTTCGGCATCATACACGGTCGTGCGGCGCTGACCGAGCGCATCGATCGTTTCCGTGGCACGACCAAGCACATCGTAGATCGTGCTGGTTTTGGCTCCCGTGCGATCGATTGCAAAGATTTGGCGGCCTGCGCTATCGTAACCCCAGCGTTGACGATAGCCGCGTGGATCAATCTGCTCAATCAGCTGGCCTTCGGCATCATAGACCTTCGTCGTCGTATGCCCAAGTGCATCAACCTCCTTGACCGGACGATCCATCGAATCGTAGTTGGTACGCGTGATGGCTCCACGCTCATCGGTTATGGCAATCACACGACCAACTGCGTCGTATTGATAACGAACGCTTGCGCCAACCCGATTGATTGTTTGCACTTGCCGATTGGCCGCATCATACAGGGTCATGCTGCGTTGGCCTAACGCATCGATGATGGCAAGCTGATTGCCAACCAGATCGTATTCATAGCGTGTGCTTGCGCCTGAGGCATCGATCTGCTCAACCATGCGACCAAGCAGGTCGTAGCGCATCGTCGTCGTTGCGCCACGCGGATTGGTTTCGCTGAGCAGGTGATTGCGGGCATCGAATTGCCGGGTTGTTACGCGTCCTAGCGGATCGATCGTGCGGATTTCACGCCCTAAAGCATCGTATTCGTGGCGCGTTTCGCGGCCAAGCGGATCACGCTCAGCAATCAATTGACCAATCGCATCATAGGCATACGACCAGGTATGGCCAAGTCGATTGGTGCGGCTCGTCAAGCGATTAATCGCATCGTAGCCGAAACGGGTTTCCTGATTCAGCGCATCGACCATACGCACCAGATTATCGGTTTGGTCATAATAATAGTCGGTGACGGCCCCCGCAAAATCCGTCTCGCCAATCAAGCGATGGCTGCCATCATAGAATCGACGGCGTTGTTGGCCCAAACGATTGGTTTCTGCAATCAGATTGCCCATGGGATCATAGACAAACGTCTGCTTACTACCATCAGGGTAACGAATGCTGGTCAAACGGCGCTGTGGATCATAGTCGTACTCCACCCGATTGCCGAGGGCATCGATCATGGTCAGCTGATCACCTGCGCCATTGTATTCATAGCGGGTTTGCGCACCAAGGGCATCGGTTTCGCTGAGCACCAAGCCTTGAGTCGAGAAACTGCGTTGCGCAATCCGCCCAAGTTCATCGCGTTCGGCCACGACTAAACCGGTTGGCGTGGTGGTGTAGACTCGCACACCGCCTAAAGCGTGCTGTTGCGCAACCAGCAGATTATTGCTATAGGTGAAAATCGTGGTCGCACCAAGGGAATCGATGTCGCGCAGTTTGTTATTATTCGCATCATACTCAGAGCGCCACACGCCACCTAATGGATCGGTGGTGCTCAACAGATTGCCCTGTGCATCATAGCGATAGTGCCAGGTATGATTAAGCGCATTGGTACGGCTCGTCAGCCGATTCTGATCATCATAGGTATAGCGTTCACGGTTGTTGAGCGCATCAACCCGTTCGATTAAGCGTCCACGTTCATCGTAGCGATCAGTGATTGGGTTGCCACGGGCATCGAGGTAGGTCGTGGTGCGGCTGGCTGGCGTATAATTAAATTGTCGCCAATCGCTCAACCCTTCGCGTTGCTGCTCAACCCGACCTTGGGCATCGTAGCTATTTTCAACCACCAAGCGTCCAGCCCCATCCGTAATCCGGGTAATGCGGTGGTTTTGATCATACTGGTAACTGGTTGATTGATTGGCTTGATTGATCACTTCAACCAAATCGCCAGCTCCATCGTAGCGATAGCGCTGGGTTGCCTGTGGACAACGCAACTCAGTAACCCGTTGGTGCTGCCAGATCAATTGACAGGCTTGACTTGGCCCCTGAATTTCAACTAAACGGCTATCGCTGTAGTGCAGGGTAGTTTGATTACCAAATTGATCGCTGATAGTTTCAAGTCGTCCGTCGGGGTTAAAACTGCGGGTCATCCCATCCTGATCGTGCAGTGTCCAGCGTTGGCTGGTCAAATCGCGGCTCAGGTGCAGATCAAACCCCGTTACGCCGTGGTAGCTGCCATCAGGTGCACTCACTTCGACCCCGTTCGATTCGCCAGTGTCGGGATCGATCACTTCTTGGTAGCTTGTTTGGAAATTGGCATCAAATAATACCTGTTGACCACTGCCTTGGATATAGACCACCGATTCATCAGGCCGCCGGACGAGCCGTTCATCGTAGCTACTGGCCCAGCCCCACCCAAATAACCCTTCGGTATCCACATCAAGGCTATTGAACACCCGTCCGAAGACCAACGACAGGCCCAGATCAATCACGGTTAAATCAGTCCATGCGGAGAAAAAGTTGCCAGTTGAGGTATTAACTGGCTCGCCCACTGCCCCATTATCAGCATGGGGGCCTTGGGTTTGATTATCGAGTGGCGGTAAATCTGATTTGACCAAAAAACTGGTTTCATTTTTGATGCCACTACCCGGCGCGATATAGACCCGATACCAGGTGCTTGCATCGCGAAACATCGCTTTGGCATAGTGCGTCCCGGCATTGGGCATACTCCGCGCTTGTTCGTAGGTATAGCGTTGGCCTGGATTCAGCCGCACATTCTGAACCGCCGGAAAATCGACGCGCCCTTGTGGCCCGTTTACCTGTACCTGTAATTCAGGAATTTGGACGAGGCGCGTTCCAACATTATGCAACGTAAAGCGTGCGGTAACACTATTATTGGGAGCTGGCACCGGATTCGGCGTGATCGTCAAATGCTCAACCGTACGCACCTCGCTATAGTGTGGTGGGGGTGGGGGTGCAGGCGTATAGTTAATCGAAAGGTAGGGTCGTGGATCAAGTTCCTCATTAAATGGGTCGCAATAGTTGCCATGGGTACATGAGCTGGAGGCAAATGCACCTCCAGCACGGGTTTCATCAGTGGCGGCGAATAAAACTCCGCGAGGCGACCCAATATCACTGCTGTACCAACCTTGAACCAGAGACGTTAACCCAAACGTTTTACGGCCACGACCTGCTGAAACGGCTTGAGTACTGTAAAAATCGCCTTGGATTGAGTCGTGATTATCCCAACTGATCGATTGCTCATTCCACGGATCAATGGTCGAATAAATCCGGGTATCATAGGCTCCACCACGTTCATTAATATATTGATAAATCGAGAGTTCAGCACTATCAATATCGCCAGGAGTCACATCGGCTGGTAAGCCGGGCAACTGAAAATTCAGCATAAAGCGACTGAGTAATTTTGGTGGGTCGGTCATTTGTGAGTAGCCTAAAAAGAGGGCTGCCTCTGGCCAGTGTTCAATCCCTGAAATCGCCGCATTATTACTCACATAGGTATCGCCAGCCGGAAAAATTGGGCTAATTGTCGGATCGAGAATCACCGGATACTGACGAGCAGGGTCGTTCAGCCATGTTTGGTTCGGTGTATAAACTAAAATTGACTGATCATCGCCGCCATTTTTGAGCGTCACTGAAACGGCAGTGCTGATTTGCCCCTTGGCATCAATTAAATAGGGCGCACTCAGCACCAAGGCAGGTTTGGCATCGACCCCGTTGATCACAACGATTTGGCCCTGTTGTTCGGCTTCACCATTGGTAATTCGCAAATTGGTACTCAGGGCAAAATTACTAGCTGGTGGCTTGTGAAAGATCACGTCCTCTTTCAGACCTAGGCCAGTTGCCGTATAGCGTAGATCAGCCTGCGGAAATGCATCAGGATAGGTAATCGACTGGTCATCCACAATTGGCGTGTTCAAGTGGGCTTCGCGTGGCGTAAAGCCAACCCGCACCCCAGCATACGCGAATTCAACGAGATCGCGCTGCTGGTTTGCCAAGGTCGTGGTGTCGGCATGGGCAAACCATAGATCGACATCGGTGCCTGCAACTTCATAGCCAGCAACACCCGTATTTTGCTGTTGGGCTGGCTTCAAACTTGGGGCATAGGTAGCCCATGTCCCATCACGATCACGATAATGAATCGGCGTGGCATAAATCCGTGTCTCCCAATGCCCATCGGGAAATGCCAAGACTTTACTGGTAGCAGTGCGATATTGCAGGAGTTCAGTCTCTCGCGCCAGTTGGGGCGTTGGGGTAGCTTTATCTGCTGGTCGAGCACCAACATGGTGGTTACCAAGTTGGGTTGACGGTGAAGCACGAGTTAGTGGTATAAGATTGCGCTGTTGTTCATTAATGGCCCGCTGTTCAAGCAGCTGGAGCCGTTGGTTTTGATCAACGAAAGGAGTCATGGGAAGCACTGTATTTCCCTGATCGGCAGTGGGAAGTTGCCGATTCCCAAGAACATAAGCGCGTGCCTGCGCAAAGCGGCTGGCTGCATCCTCCAAGCTTTGCGCATGTAATCCAGCTCGTGGCAAAAGACTCAGCACAAAACAGCCGAATAGCCCCAACGACCAACGATTTAAACGGTGCATACGATTCCTCCAAACACCATGCGAGCGACGATCCAACGCTGTCTCAATAGTGAAGATAAGAGTGATAAACCTGCCCATTGATTTTAGATGCAATTATGGCGTTTTTTTTCATGGGTACAGCTAGAATTTCCTAGCAAATTAACACAGTTAATTTCTATTCATCACACATCGTTCCTTAGAACTTAACCAACAGTTGTCACAAGTGCGAGAATCTCTAGTTAATCAAGAGAGACGGCTTGGCTAGATTTTTGGCATACCAAAACGGCCAAAGTGATAAATCACCCTGGCCGTGTTTCTGAATCACCAGACAAGAAACGTTTGTAGTTGGTTATGGGGTTAGAATAGAAGGTTCCAGCGGTGCTCAATCAACATTTAGCGGGGCATTTGCCAAGCAACCTGCTGTAAATAGGCGGCCTGTGCATCCGCCAAATCAGTTAAATTGGGTAATGTTTGGGTTGGCGGATTAAACAGGGTAGTGTAAAAAACACAAGCAGTTAAGTAGGCCCCATTTAATGTTGGGTGGCTTTGATCTGACTCATACAGAGCAATCGAGCGATCGTGTTGGCGCACGTGTTGCCAAGCCAAGCCAGCTTGAACTAAAATGGCCTGTTGCCCTGCTGCCTGAGCGTAGGCAGCATTAATCGTCGCTTGTTGTTGAGGTGAGTGTTCACGCGCCCAAGTCACAAATAAAACTGGAGTTGCGCCCGTTTGGCGAATAGTTTGAATCCATCGGCTGGCTGATTGTTGAAAGCGCTGTGGAAATTCAATTGTGCCCATACTTTGCTCTTGGAGTACCACATACGTCCAAGATTTGCTTTGGAGCTTTTGCAAAGCCTCGCCAGCCTGCCAATGATACTCAAGCGTTGCACTGCCTGCCACAACGCTTTCAATCTCAAGGCAATAGCGGGGCTCACCAGCATCAGCCAAATCGGCCAAGAGATCGGGCATATCATGGCCAAATGTATAGCTATTACCGATAAAAAGTAGGCTGACTTGTTGGCAATCACGTTGCGATTTAAGCAATAACCAAGCGCCAAAGCCTGTTGCCACGAGGGCAATTAAGATTACGACTTGACCAAACCAACGCTGCATACCATCCTCCACTGAACGTTTAATCATGCGCATTGACTAAACGTTTATAGGCAATTGAGGTTTCAAGTTGGATTAATATTTTATTATGTATAACAGACTACTCTGAATTTAAATACCTAGAAGTTATATGCAGAGCATACACGAAACCCCTGCCAATCCGCACAAAATGAGGATTGGCAGGGGTTAATTACTTAAGAACGAGAAAAATTTAGCTAGCCAGCCGTTGTTGACGTTGTGCCCACCAACTTTGCGGCCAATTGGTATAACAAATATGTGCGATGATTGCCAAAGGCAAAATCCAAGCAAAGCGCATGGCGGTTGGGCCAGCCAATGGAATAAATAGCACCCATCCATACGATAGCGGAATCGTCCACCATTTGGGGTAAAACAAGACTAAAACAATGTAGGTATAAATGCCGAAAAATGGCGAGGCTAATGCCATCACGGCAATACTTAGCACAATCCGTAAATCACGCTGTTTAAACAGCAAGGGAATCCAAATAAACGGCAATGCAAAGCGCCAAGTATCTAAAGCCGAATAGCGCCACATATGGACTGGAAGCTCTTGCGTATTGCTCAGCCAGCGTACTGGCCAATCGATGCCAAATAGGGCAAAACTCAACAGGGCCATAATGATTGGAGCAACCAACATTCGCGCTAAAACTGGCCAAGGCTGGCCAATTAATAGATAGAGCATCGCTAAGGCCATCACTTGGGGCTTAATTGCCAAAAAGCATAAGCCAATTCCATTAATCAAGGGGTTTTCGTGCTTCAATATCAAATAGATGCCGATGCAGAGATAAATATCGACTTGGCCTAGCCAAAATTGACCAATAACTGCAAATGAGGCTACAATCAATGGATTCACATCCATCGTGTAGATCAGCCAAAAGAGAATTGCAAAGACCACAATATTCCAAATTGGCCAAGCAATAAAGGTATTGGGTAAAAGCATTAATGGCGCAAAAAACCAACGGGCATAATAGGGGTTAAAGCCACAATCATCACAGCCTTTGGCAAAAGGCATATAATACAAATATAAATCACCACCATAATCAACAAAAAACGATATCCCAATATAAAAGAGCACCATAATACTAGAACTAATCCAAGCAATTCTACGCCAATTAATCGTTGGTTGTTGGCTCATCGGTTGGGTCCCTCAATAGCTCATACGGTTTAAACACGAACGCTGTACGTGCCAATCAAACACGTACAGCCCTGAAATAGCATAACTTATGGAACGTTGGCGGTACGTGCTGCCGTTAGCAGATGATACCATTCTTCCCGATTGAGTTCGACACTTAGAGCCTCTTTGGTTGCAGCAATCCGGCTTGGATTGGTTGTGCCAATAATTGGCATAATTTGGGCTGGGTGACGCAACAGCCATGCCAATTGAATCGCCTCGGAGCTTACGCCATATTGCTCGGCCAATTGGTTGACCAAGGCTGCGGTGGCTTTAACATTCGCTGGAGCATCATCCTTGAAATTAACGAGTTGGCCACTAGATAATGGTCCCCATGCTTGCAACTGAATCTTGTGCAAACGACAGTAATCGAGCAGACCAAAGGCGGCATTAAACGGCAAATTACTGCGGTTGGTATCGATCCCTTCGCTGATCAGGTGATGGTGCAATAAGCTCAATTGAACTTGGTTGACGACCAAGGGCTGGTCAAGTGCGGCTTGAGTTAGGGCGATTTGGGCGGGCGAGTGATTGCTAACCCCAAAATAGCGCACTTTGCCACTTTGTTGCAATTGATCAAACGCCCGCGCAATATCTTCTGGCTCGACCAACATATCGGGGCGATGCAAGAGCAACAAATCAAGATGATCGGTGTTAAGGCGTTTGAGGCTGCCTTCGACTGATGCAACGATATGTTCGTAACTAAAATCGTAGCGTTGTGGGGAGCCAGCAGGCTCATCGGCAAAGCGAATACCACACTTCGACTGTAACACGATCCGTTGGCGGAGGCTGGGCTGCTCGGCTAAAAGCTCGCCAAACAGTCGCTCGGATTTACCACGGGTGTAAATATCGGCATGATCAAATAGCGTAATATCCTGTTCGAGCGCGGCAGCTAAGGCCTTGCGCCCAGTTTCATATTCGCTGCTCGTCCATGGTTCGGTGCTCCAGTTGCCACCAATCGTCATACAACCATAGCCAATCGGGGCCATCTGGAGGTCGGTTCGTGAAATGGTATAGATCGGGTTTTTCATCGGAGCATCTCGCAACTAGCCAAAGCCTCGGGCTAGGCCTTGGCACTGCTTTAAAGTAACACATTTTTAAACAGCAACAGCTCCATGAAAAACGCTTCCATGGAGCTGTTGCTGTCAAATAAATTTATTTACCAGTGACGCTGAATCGCTGGCAAATAGATGATCTGCGGTGTTGCGTTGCTGAGTTCTTGAATACAACTGTTGAGTGCATTGACATCGCTCTGGTCAATCGTGCCATCGCGATTAATGTCAGCATGATAATCGTACAATTCATCACCAACACTAGCACCAACCAAGGCTTGTACCGCCGCCAGATCTGCTACGGTCAGGCCGCCAGTGCCATTGGCATCGCAGAAATCGGCTTTGTTGCTGGCATTAACCGTGACTGGAATGCTGAAATCGCCAAGGCTTGAGCTAATGCTGATGGTGGCGGTTTGGCTGCCGTTGCGCAATAAGCTTGGGTTAAGCACTGCCGTGATCGCCAGTGGCGTTGTGCCACTGACCTGGCTGAGATCAAGCCAAGCGGCATCGCTGGAGAGGGTTACCTCGGTTCCGGCCCGACTTAATAAGCTCAAGGCGCGTTGCGGCAACTGAATATCCTGCGCCAAATCAACCTCAAATTCAAGGCTCAGCGGCCAGATATGCAATTGATCAACCGGCGCTGTATCGCCAGTTAAGGGATTACCACCATCCTCAACTTCAACGCTATCAGAGCGACCATCGCCATCGGTATCAGGATTATTGGGATCAGTCTGGCGCAATAACTCGACCCGATAGCTCAAGCCATCACCATCAACATCGCCTAAAGCATCGTGATCGGTCAGAAGATTCAGGCCTAGATCAAGCTCCTGCTGATCGCGTAAGCCATCACCATCGTAATCGGCCAGCACTTCGATCGTGGTGGTGCTGATCGTTTGCAGCCCAGCCGGATTGATCGCGGTCAAACTAATGGTATGTTGACCAACGCTGAGTTGCCGATAGAATTCAGTGCCATGCCCAAGATCACCGTCGCGGTCGCTGAACCAATGGAAACTAGCACTAGCACTCAATACCCCAGTTTGTGGATCGTTGGCTAAGCCCAAGAAACTGATCGCTTGGCTTTCGAGCAATTGGGCATTCGCACTTGGTGCAATAATCGCTGCACTCGGCGCTTGATCGGCAATGCTCAGCAATTCGCTAGTGGCGCTATTGGCATGTAAGCCATCGCTGACCCAGACCCGCAAACGCCCGCTGCTCGTGCCAGCCAATTGTGCCAAATCGATCTCACGGCTGCCGCTGGCGCTGTCACTGGCGATCGCTTGCCAAGTTGCGCCATCATCGGCGCTCCATTCAATCGAAACCGCCAACGGATCACCATCAGCATCGGCAACTTGCCATGCAAAGGCAATCTGTTGATCAGCTGCATAGCGCTGGGCCAAATTACTGCTAATGCTGACGCTGGGAATGTTCGGGCCTGCACTCCACGTCGCTAATTGAGTTTGCTGATGGACTAAATCGATTCGGGTTACACCTTCAGCCTTGGGAATTGTGGCCGAGAATAAGCCTTTGAGTTGATTTGGATCGTGATCGTGGACAATCGGCGTGCCAGGCTCATGGCTATGGGCTGGCACTTGAAAGGTTGCCAGCACACCACGTCGAGCAAGCTCATTGCCCTCAGCATCATATTGCACCAGCTGATAGTTGGTTTGATAATCGAGGCTTTTGGCACTGGTTGCGGGCTTTAATTCAACATGCTCAATCGTGCCAGCAATCGCTCCAGCAATTGGCGAAATGCTGCCTGCAATATGTAAACGCTCTGGCTCGTCGTTGGGCGTTGCCAATCGTTCACGCTCAGGGGCAAATTCATACAGCGGGCGGAGCACACCGAATCGTTCGCGGCGCATAAAACTAACATCGCTTGGCTCAAAAAAGCTATTAGCATTGCCACGATCACAGGCATAACTCAAAATAGCTTTGGGCCGATTCGCCGATGATTCGCTAGTTCCATCCAAAACATTGGGCAATTGTGCGCCACTGATCGGATTAACCATTGGTTCGCTGACACCTGGTTGACGCACTAAGGTTAAATCCTCCGAGAAGATCGTCGGAAGAATGCTGCCACATTTCGCTGGCACGAGATTAGGCATAGAGCGTAGCTCGCCCGTCGTAGAATGATTATCACCACCAGGTGGGCCATAATCGATATAGGTAGGCTGATCTTCCTCAACCATCCCCATCATGTGGCCTAGCTCGTGGGCTAGCGTTTTGCCAATGTTGCCATCGCCAACCCCCCAGCCCAAAAAGCGCGGGTCTTCATCATTACAATCGTCTTGCCCTGCTTGGCTAAGATAATAACCAGCGTTTTCACACTCAGGGTCTGGTGACCAATCGCCATTTTGGCCTAGCCGTCCCATCCCAGCCGCTTTACTCTCAGGATCAACCACACTTGGATGGATCACGCCCATCGCTACCATAATTCGGTCTTTGTTTAATGCGTTATAGCGCAAACGCGTATTTTCAAGCTGCCTGCCAAATTCTTCGAAGGCATCAACATCCTCAACCTTAAACATTCCCGATTCATGAACTGCGCTCGATGGAATGGTAATGCTCGACCTGATTGGGACAATGCCACCAGGAAACACCCGCCAGCGAAAATCTGCTAGGTTTGGTTCGATTGAATCAAGCCATTGATTAATCATGGTGGTACTCATTGTGGCGGGCACAACCGGAACCAACAGCATGCGAATTGGATCGGTTGGGGCAACATCGACCTCAAAACTGGTACTCGTCGCAATGGCACTACGATATTTGAGCAAAACATCAACTGTGGTCGGGCCATCAGCAGGGTAAATAATATTTGGCACATTCAGCGCATTAGCCACATCGCGATAGCTGGCGGCTGGCGGTAGACCAACCGTAGTTGGTAAGGCCGTATACGATACAGGCACAGCATAATCACGTCGATTGGGCTGACCCGCCTGACCCATGCGCACTAGTAATTGATCAATCATCAAGCGATCGGTTGGGCGCAAGGCTTGACTGGTATGCACAAACACCGAGGCCATGGTGGCATTATTCGACCACAATTGCTGACGCTGAGGGTTGTTGCTGTCCATCGGGGTAAAACCGATATAGCCCTGATTCAATTGCACCCGATTAATTCCGACGTTAATCCGGCGCACATCGCCAACTTGGGCTTGCATGCCAGCACAGCTATTTTGCACCCGCAAATTGCCCGATGCATCGCCGCTGGTTACCTGATGTTGTGCTTTAGTTGAGTTTTGCACGCCCCGCCGTGGTGTACCAGTTCCCATACTAATCACAGCATTGGAGTCAAAATTGGCTCCATTAATCGTGATTGTGCCGCCAACATTTGTGCCAGTCGGGAAAATATGTTTGATGGTTGGAAGCGCGCAAAACGCCGGATTGCTGCTCGTGCCAAGGCTAGCCCGTCGCAAGCCGCGCCGCACACTCACGCTCCCACTCAGATTATGTTGCGTGATCACTACGCGAATCAGGGTCGGCGAGACCGAAATCAGCGACGGCGTTGCCCCACCAATCTGTACATCTAAATTCAGGTCGTTGCCAAAGCCCGAGCCAGAAATTTCGACTACCTGACCATAGGCCGCACTGGTTGGCGTAATCTGGCTGATGACTGGAATTTCTTCGGCCAACGGTGGCAAGAATGCTCCACGCACGCTAATGCCACCATCAGGATGGGCAAACCAGACCCGATCACTCTGATCGGCGGCGATTGCCCGCACATTGTTCGAACGAATACCACTGTTGGCCCAATAAAACCATTGCCAAACGTTGGCTTGGGTTTCGACGCTGGCTCCCGCCCACAAACGTCCGCGTTCGTCGTTGGCCAATGGCGCAGCGCGAGTACTGCCTGCAACTGCCACAAAACTATTGGCCGTCAACGATTTGCGCACTAAGCCAGTGGTTGTGCTAGCAATAATGCTGCCGTCAGGGCGTTCCAACAGATCAGTAATTGTATCGCTGGCTGGCAAGCCACCATTGGCTACGCTAAACTCCTGCCATGTCGCCGTAACTGCATCCAAACGAGCTAAACCATTGCTCGTTCCCGCCCACAAGGCGTTATCAGTGCCAACCAACAAGGTGGTTGCATGCGTTGCAGCCAATGGCAAGGCTAGCCGTGTGACCAACCGTTGGCGATCATACAAGCCCACGCCATCGCCCAAGCCCAGCCACATGCGGCCAGTAGCATCAGCAGCAAGGCTATAGACTGGTTCGCTCAGGCTGAGATTTGCTACATCTTGCCAAGCTGTGGTTGGCTGCCAAAGCTGAACGCCATTGCTATGCGCGACCCAAATGCGGCCTTGTTGGTCGGCTTCAACATCGTAGGCGGTGACCGCATAATGTCGCCAAGTCAGGCCATCCGGCTCAAGCACATGCAACATCGTGGCGGTTGCCGCAAACAATCGCCCACGCACCGTCCATAAACGCTCGATTTCAGCACCCAAATCAAATTGGTTCCAACGCGGGGCATGGCTATAGAGCATTTTGTCGCGAGCAGTATAGATTTTTTCGCCAACTGCACTCAGCGCAACCAAACCACTCAAGCCTGTTTTCGCGCCAATTGGCGCATTGACATGGGTAAAATCGCTGGCGCGTAGACTGGCGACTGGGGCTTGACCATCGCGGCGCACTTCAAAGGCGCTCAGGCCATTGTCGCTGCTAAACCAAATTCGGCCATCAGCATCAACATCGACTTGATGGGCGTTGTTGGCATAGGGCAGGTCGAAAATATTAAAGACTGGGCTGGCACTATCGGGCAAGTTGGCGGCTGGATAGCGGCAAACGCCCGTATCGCCAGCAACCCATAAATCGCCATTTTGGCCAATTGCCATAGTGCGAGCCTGAAACGGCAAGGCATTACACAAGACCCCAAAATCGACGACCGCCCAATTGGAATTAACCGTGGCTAGCTTGCGCACTCGATACAAGCGTGGGTAATAATCCTCAGGAGGTAGCTGTGCGCCAAAATTTGAGCGATGCGGGCCACAATTATTGACCAATTGGTTAATCGCCCAATATTCTAAAAAGAGTGGAGTTGAGCGCGGGCTGGTGCGAATTGAGGTGGTTTGCGAACAGCCAGGCCCAACATTCTGGTAGGTGTAGCTACCCAGCGAGCCATTTGGCACTTGATACGAGGCAATCGCCGTGCTACCAATCGTGTCGCGGCCAATCGCTGGCAAGCTATTCGCCAAGGTATGCAGCGCCTTAACTGTGCCATCGGCCATCCAACTGCCATCGTAAATCAGCGTAGAACCGCCATTTTGGCCGCGATAGACGTTTTTGCCAGCGCCAAAGTAGGCCGCGCTGTTGAATGAATCCCAGTTAACGCTGCCAACTGCGGCAGTGGTTGGGTAAAATTGCTGAGTTGGAGCATTGGCTGGCATGCTGGCCGATTCGCTGAAATGCCACATGCCATCGCTATTACCCACCAACAAATTGGCTCCATCGCCATCGATCGACTGAACCGTGCCACCAGCAAAGCCTTGGAAATCCCAACGCCCAAGCTGCACCAACGGCCCATCGCCCAAATAAATTCGCCAAATGCTATTGGTGCCGAAGCCGCCAAACTCGCCGCCACCCAAAATTAGGGCATGGCGCTGGCGTGGCGAATAAACTGCGCTAGCAAATGGTTGAATTTTTGAGCCTGCTGGCAAATAGGCCGCCGCCGTGTTAACGCTATTGGTCGGTAATTCTAAGGGCGTGCGCCAAACTTGCTCAGTTTGGGGATCAAAAGCCACCACGCGATTGGTTGCGCGGCCATTCATCACATAAATTAATTTGCTGCTTGGGTCTTCAAAGCTCACTAAGGCGGTATCAGGCTTGGGCAGTTGAGCAGCAAGGGTCGTTGCGCTAGCGCTTGAATCGGCATTAATCACCAATTCAGTAATCGTAGCAAAATTAGCGCTTGCGTTAGTTCCGCCGATCAAATAGATGTTTTGGGTTGCGCTCGAATATACGGCGTTTGTGGCATAAATTCTGTCTGGCAGAATATTAGCTGATGTAGAGATCGATTCAGTGGCTACATCAAACATCACAATCTGATCGAGCGGGCCAAGCTCGGGGGTATAGCCACCTAAAATAACGATTTTGTTGAGGATTGGGTGGTAGACCACCGCCGCCAAGTCGAACGCCTGCGGCAAGCGTGCGGCCAAGGTGCGTACCGCGCCAGTTTGCGGATTGATCGCATAAATCGTATCGACGGTGGCATGTTGGTTGTTGAGGCTCCCACCAAAAACATAGACCGTATTGTTGGAATCGGCATAGGCAGCACTGGAAAATGCCAGCGGCACTGGCAAATTGCCGCGAATTTGGCTACTGCCATCACCAGCATTAATCGCATGAATCATGGCGCTGGCTGCGCCATCGCGATAGCCGCCAATCAACAAAGCCTCATCGCTGCTGGGCAAATACACGCTGGTAGCGCCATAAATCCGTTGCTCCAAGGTATTAAAATATTGATCAACTGGTGTGGTTGCAGGCAGCGCTGGCGAAACAAAGCCCGAAAACGTGATTGAGCCTTGAGCCACTGCCGCGACATCGCTGATGCTATCGCGCAACGAGCCATTGGTTAAATGCCATTGGGCCAGCAAGCCAGCCGGAGCGAGATCAAGCGTTGAGTGTATATCACGGCGAATGTTGTACTCACCGCGACTGTAATTCCAAACCCGAATTTCGGCCAATTGACCCAGCCAAAAATCGCCTGCATCGTTGCCAATTCGCAGTTCGCGGGCGGTTGAAACCGTACCATCACCATCGAGCGGATAAAACCCCTCGCGCTCGCCATTGATAAAAAATTCGGCGATATATTGCTCGCCATCGTTATCGTAGTAGGTGCTGACCGCCACATGCGACCATTGATTGGCTGGCACAGCAGTGGCACTTTGGGCAAAGCTGGCCGTGCCGCGATGCGCCCGCAAAAAGCCGCTACACAGGCCAAACCAGAGGCCATTGTTATAATTCATGCCTAAAATGTTGCGGCAGCCGGAAGTTGTGGTTGGGTAAACCCAGGCTTCAAGCGACCAATTGCCAGCAAAATTAGGGGTTGCCGCCATTGGCACAGCCGCATAGCTGTTGCTGAATGCGGCGGCTTGGCCTGCATCGCTACTGCTGGCTTGGCTGGTTTGGAGTTGGGCTTCAGCCGCCTGAACTGGTGAAATTTGGGTGGTACGGGGTGGCACGAGCCAGCCAAGCCACAAAATAACGATCATCACGAGATAGAATTTGCGCCAACGCATAAAGCTGCCTCCTTGAACGAATCTCAGATGCAGCTACTCTAGTTGAACGCAGCTCAAAAAACTTGACATTTCCTACCAACTGAACTGAAGAGACATGCATACACGAACTAAACAGTAATGACGATAGCTCTTACAAACACAATGTACCCCTTGTTAAGTAACGGTGCCTAGATCAAAGGATTCCAGTTGAACTAATTGATCCGATCAGCCAAAGCCTCTTTGATAGCAGCACTTGCCCGTAATGCGCCATAGACCTTTATCGATTTGATCGTAGCTTGAGCAAGGGCTGGCGAAATATCATTATCCAAAATCAGCAACCCCACCACTACAATTCGGGCTTGCTCGTTGTTGCGCTGCATGCGCTCCAAGTGCTCACGGTCAAACGAAATCACCCCAATCACTGATGATGTTCGCACAACCGCTTGCTTAATCGCCTCCTCATGGCCAGTCAGTTGGGTTCGAATTGCGGCCCGAAAAAAATCAGTTCGGCTGGAATAAAACCCTTGATCAACCAATAAATCGATTTGACCAAGATCCACCACGCTCAAGTTCATCGATACTTTTTCAATATCTGCCATATAATCCCCATATATTCCAAATGGAATACAACAAGAATACATAGAGAGTATAAACTTGTCAAGCTCTCATTTTCAGGCGAGCATAAAAGCGGTAATCAAACGCTTATGTCAAATTAAATAACTACTATAAAAAACTAGTCAACTAAGCTTTCAGCGAATAGGCTTTTTAGCCAAGATTAAGCACTTTACCCAAACGTATCTAGGTAAATCTGCCAAATTCTTAGGTTGAAACGGGACGAAATTTACCGATTTTAGCGAACAGCTTGGGCAATTTTACTAAACAGCAATTAGGCAGACTATTTATGCAATCTGCACAAATATCAAGCTTTTAAGATCGTGCATTTTGCTGATTCAAGCCTTTATTTGGATCACGTATGCTTGGAGCTAGATAAATTCTTAGCATCGTGTTAACACCCAGTTAGCAAAAAACGGTTTTTGATTGTACGTTTTGTACAAGTGTCCAGCAAAAACCAGCTTCAACCATTCAACACCCACAACCAACCGAGCACAACCAAACGATCCCCAGCGCTGCGGATCATGAGCGTTCAAGCAGTTCAGCGTCCAACATTCAGCACAAATTAGGGAGACCGCGCAGCATGGATATGATTAACGGGGCAGATACCGTTTGGGTGCTTCTCTCAGCCGCCTTGGTTATGTTGATGACCCCCGCCTTAGGCCTATTTTATGGTGGAATGGTTCGCCAAAAAAATGTGCTTTCAACCTTGATGCACAGCTTTTTTATGTTGGCCCTAATTAGTGTGCAATGGGTGCTGTTTGGCTATAGCTTGGCTTTTGGCCCCGATGTTGGTGGCGTAATCGGTAGCCTAGAATGGGCGGGCTTGCGCAATGTTGGGATCGAACCAAACCCAACCTATGCGGCTACGATTCCCCATCAAGCGTTCATGATCTATCAAATGATGTTTGCCGTGATCACTCCAGCCTTGATTTCAGGTGCGTTTGCTGAACGCAAGCGCTTCAAATCCTTCGTGATTTTCTCGCTGGCTTGGTCAACCCTGATTTATGCCCCAGTAGCTCACTGGGTTTGGGCTGATGGCGGTTGGTTGCGCTCATTAGGAGCCTTAGACTTTGCTGGTGGCACGGTCGTACATATCACCTCGGGGGTTTCAGCGCTGGTTTGTGCCTTGGTACTTGGCCGTCGTTCAGGCTATGGCAAAGAAGCAATGGAACCACACGACACCACCATGACCGTGATTGGCACTGCCTTATTGTGGTTCGGCTGGTTTGGCTTCAATGCAGGTAGCTCGCTTGGCGCTGGTGGCTTGGCAGTCTCAGCCTTTGTCAACACCAACTCAGCCGCCGCCATGGCTATGCTGGCTTGGATGACCGCTGGCTGGATTCAACACAAACGCCCGAGCGTGCTCGGTGCTTCGGCTGGCGCAGTCGCTGGTCTGGTGGCAATCACGCCTGCCGCTGGCTTTGTGACCCCAATGGCCTCATTGATTATCGGCTTCTTAGCTGGTGGGATCTGCTACTTCGTGGTCGAAAACTTGGTGCGTGGTCGAGTTGACGATGCGCTTGATGTCTTCGGCGTTCACGGAGTTGGTGGGGTGTTAGGGGCAATTCTGGTTGGCGTATTCGCAACCAAGAGCATCAACCCTGCTGGCGCTGATGGCGTACTCTCAGGTAATTTCAGCCAACTTGGCGTACAAGCACTCACGGTTGGGATTGTGGCAATCTATGCAGCAGGCATGACCTGGGGCATTCTCAAAGTCGTCGATCTCTTGTTTGGTATTCGGGTTAGTGAAGCCGAAGAAGAACAAGGCTTGGATAGCAGTCAGCATGGCGAAGTGGCCTATCGGATGGGTAGCTAGTCGTAATTTTGATAAGGAGTTAGACCATGGAATTTATCATTGCGTTGGTTCTGTTCGTAGCGTTGGTTGCCGTTTGGTTGCGCATGCCCCAAGGTGCTAAGGCTTAATCTGAATCAAATGCGGGCTATGGTTTCGGCCATAGCCCGCATTTGCGTTTAATTGACTTCCTCTTAGCAAAACCCGACTCCTGCTCCCTCAGCTAATTATTGGCACCATTTTCACAGCCTTCTTTGATCACAGCGATTTCGTCGGGCACTTCGACCGCCTCGACTGCGCCGCTGATAAATGGCTCAAAGAAGTTGGCAATAATTGTTTTAGCGGCTTCAATTTCGTTGGCACGTTGCACATCGCGGCGCAATTGGTTGCTAGCATATAAGCCAATGCTAAATTGACCAATCAATTGTTTAAGTTTGCCAAGCGCTTGGCGCTCAACCATAGTTTCGGCACACATATCAACGTAGCGCACCAGCAAATCACGTTTATCGCTTGGCGTTGGCATAAACATGGTCTCGCCTGCCCGCAATTGAGCAATTTGGCGAAAAATCCATGGATTAGCCATTGCCGCCCGACCAATCATCACCGCAGCAACTCCCGTTTGCTCCAACCGCGCCAAAGCCTCGGCTGGAGTGCGGACATCGCCTGAACCAATCACCGGAATCGAAACGGCCTGCACAACTTCGGCAACCCGTGACCAATCGGCATCGCCGCTGTAGCCCTGCACTTTGGTGCGTGGATGCAAGGTAATTGCGGCACAACCAGCATCTTCGGCAATTTTGGCTGTATCAATATAATTCAGCGATTGCTCATCCCAGCCAGCTCGAAATTTGAGCGTAAACGGAATGTTGATCGCTGCATACACCGCTTTGAGCATTTGATGCATTTTAGGCAAATCTTTAAGCAAGGCCGAGCCATGGCCGCCACCAGTGACTTTGGGCGAAGGGCAACCACAGTTTATGTCAATCACATCGGGGCCAAGCTCTTCGACAAAGCGGGCCGCCGTTGCCACCAAATCAGGGTCGTTACCTGAAAGCTGAATCGAAATTGGCCGTTCTTCGGGCAAATAATCCAGTAAGCGATGGCGTTTCATGGCTTTGGGCGAAACGCTGGCAGCGTTGGTCATCTCGGAAACAACCAAGCCACAGCCGCCCAACGACAACACCAACCGCCGAAAAACTGAATCGGTTACGCCAGCCATCGGGGCGAGCACCATGTTTGGGAAAATGCGCATTGAGCCAAGTTGAAATGATTCGGGCAATGCTTGGGTCAAAGTATCAGGCATAAGCTGCATCCATGTAATTTCGTTAATATGACAACAACGCCAGCATCACCCTGACGCTGGCATTGAAAAAGCCGTTTTTTGTATTATACGCCTATTCGCTACGACTAGGATCAGCCAATTCGCGGATAACCCGACATGGATTGCCTGCGGCAAAGACATTCGCCGGAATATCTTTGGTAACCACACTGCCCGCGCCGATTGTGGTGTTATCGCCAATCGTCACACCTGGGCAGATGATTGAGCCGCCGCCGATCCAAACATTTTTACCAATCGTCACCGGAAAACCTAATTCCGGCCCTTTGATGCGTTCGCTGGCGATCAACGGATGACTGGCAGCATAAATTTGCACCGCTGGGCCGCACATCGTGTTGTCACCAATCGTAATATAGTTGCAATCGAGAATCACACAATTGGCGTTGAAAAAGACATTATTACCCAAACGAATATGCGCCCCGTAATCACAGAAAAATGGCGGCTCAATCCAAACGTTTTCGCCAATTTGGTCAAACCACTCACGCAGCAATGCTCGCGATTGCTCTGGCTGACCCGGCTCGATTGAATGAAATTGGCGACTTAAGCGTCGGCTCCGCAGCGAAAGCGCTTGTAATTCAGGATCAAAGGCTGAATATAATTCGCCTGCCAACATTTTCTCACGTTCAGTTTTGCTCATTGTTCAGCATCCTCAAGCCATAAATTGCTTAAATTTTAGCATACTGAAACGTTTTTGAAAATGATTCAGCCCTACGAACGATTAAGCCAGCGCTAAAACACTATCAAAGCCAATCCGTTTGCCAATTGAGCGGGCCAGAGTTGGGGTAAAGGCAGCTCGTACCACCAAGCGGCTAAATTGTACACCTAACCAAGTTCGTGGCACGAAGGTTAAGGCAACTCGCCGTGCCCCTGCTTGTTTGCGCTCGACAAAAGGCCGCATGCGCTGCTCGTAGGCTTGGAAAGCGGCCTGATGATCAGCAGTTTTGGCTAATTCTTCGGCTAGCACATACGCTCCGCCCATGGCTGTGGCTGCGCCTTGCCCCGAAATTAATGTCAAACAATGGGCAGCATCGGCCACCAAGGCCACCCGCCCTTGCGACCAACGTGGCATGCGAATTTGGCTGATCACATCGCAATAAAAAGCACTTTGCTGATTAATCGAATCGATCAATTGGGGGACGAGCCAGCCTGCCTTACGATATTCAGTTTGGAGCATGGCTTTGCGTTGATCAGGGGCTGGCAATTGGGTTTGCTGGATTCGATAGGCCAGCATCATCAAAAAACCGCCACGCCGATCGGGATAAATTGTTGCTTGGCGTTGTGGCTCAATCAACATCGTGGCATTCGCGCCATACGCTTCAAGTTGGGGCACTTTGAAGGTCGCAAAGGTATAGCCCAAGGGGTGAGCAAACTGGCTTTCGGGACCAAACACCATTTGGCGGACTTGTGAATGAATGCCATCAGCGCCGATCACCAAATCAAATTGCTCAACCCGACCATCGTTGAAGCGTACCTCAACATACTCGGCATACTGCTCTAAGCGCACAATTGTGGTGGCATAGCGCACTGGCAGATCGCTAGGCAAGGCATCAGCCAAAACCGCCTCTAATTCAGGGCGCATCAGGTGCAGCATTGGGTGGGGCAAGGCTTCGCGCAAGGGAGCCAAGGGTTGTTTGACGATCGTTTGGCCTTGGCTATTTTTGAGCAGCATCGATTCGACCTGAATTTGACGGCCTTCGAGTTCGGCCAAAATGCCCATGCGCTGGGCTACATCCCAGCCACTGCCACTAAAATCGATGCCATAGCCCTCGTCGCGACGTTGAGCTGCTTGCTCGATAATCGTGGGTTGCTCGCCATGATGCTTAAGCCAATAACCAAGCGTTAAGCCCGCAATCCCCCCACCCACAATCAAAATTCGGCGTTTGTGCTGCATCGTTATATCCTCATCAAAATAATTGACTGACTAGTCGGTATATTATTGAGTATAAATGGGTTTTTAGTGCTGTCAAGAGTGAAATTGGCAGGGTGACCTAATGCGTGGTATTCTGCTGCACCTGAGTGATCAGAAGCAGCTTGAACACAATTGCAACGAATAAATGATGGTATGGCGCATCTGCGTCCTAAGGAGATCTAGATCATGGATGGGTCGATATCCGAAGCCCAAGCAGATATGCGTGAGGGCTATTACAGTGGTGCTGCTGGGATCATGGCTTCTGCGATCGCATGGTCGGCCGCGGCGGGTGTTGCGCTTGCGGGCGAACCCGAACGTTCGATTGTGGTGCTCTTGCTAGGAGGTATGTTGATCCACCCTATCTCGGTGCTGATCTGCAAAGCCCTCGGTTCACGCGGAAGCCATACCAAAGGCAACCCACTTGGTCAACTAGCAGGAGCCAGCACGTTCTGGCTCATCTTCTGTCTCCCTCTCGCCTATGGCTTGGGGCAGCAACGGCCAGCTTGGTTTTTCAGTGCAATGCTGGTGGTAATTGGGGGACGCTATCTTGTGTTTGCAACACTGTATGGCATGCGGCTCTACTGGGTGCTGGGGTTTGCGCTTGTGGCGGCGGCCATCCTGCTCAGCTGGCTATCAGCTGCTGCGCCAATCGCTGCCAGTGCTGGAGCAGCAATCGAAATGGGCTTTGCGCTTGTTTGCTTTGTTCAACATCGCCAGTCATTACGTCGCACAGGATAGCTAGAAGAACCAAGAATGGATGGATAAGGGGCACAGAACCCTCATAGCAAAAATTGACGGTATCAGCAAAAGAAGCAGTCACGCTGTAATTGATACGCGTAACTGCTTCTTTTGCATTATGCGTTTGATCGACGCTGTTACTCTGGTTTTTCGAAAAAGGCTCGCACTTGTTCATTGGCAGTAGCGCGATATTCCGCAATCCGTGCTTGGTCGGCGGCGGCAAGCGCGGCCTGCAAGCGCGGCACATCAAGGTCGGCGATATAGGCTGGGGTTCCTGGCTGCTGTCGCCATGAATCGGCCAAGCTCCCAGCATCAACTGGATCAAACCCAAGCTCATCGACAAGGCGTAGCACCGTTGCGCGTGCTTGTGGCAAATCACCAGCAACCGAAAGCGCAATTCGGTCTGAAGTATCCTTGGGACGACCTTTTTCGCGCAAGCTTTGGGCGGTAATATTATTAAAGGCCTTAACCACTGGTCGGCCTAAATGCTCGGATACCCAGACACTCTCAATTTGCCCATCCTCAATGGCGGCGATCCGTCCATCACGCACAGGATAATAATTGCCAGTATCGACAACTACCACAGCTTGTGAGACTCCAGCAAAGAGATCCTTGGGCAAATCTAGCACTGCTCGTTGGGGAATTGTAATAATGATGATCTCGCCACTGCGGGCTGCCTCCGCAACCGTCACGGCCTGAAAACCTCCTGCTTCGGCCAACTCTCGAATACTTGCTGGCCCGCGTGAGTTGGCAATTACCACTTGGTGACCAAGTGCGGTCAGCTGTTCTGCCAGCGTCCCGCCAATCTGACCAGCCCCAATAATTCCGATCTTCATACAGCTCCTCATAGCTGCGCTACCGCTCAACGGTGGCACAATCTGGTTCCAAAAAAGCATACCACGCATCAGTCGTCTATGCCGCTCAGTAAGCTGCTTTTAACAAAAACTTGACAAATTCATTAAATCTTTATAAAATCTTTATAATTTCAATGAAATAAGTAAGGTTCAAGTCCATAGGCCAAGAAGTGACAATCAATGGAGGAATGTCATGAATGTTGCGTACCGAAGGACGGCCAAGCTCCGAGGAGCATTTTCGCTAACGATCACCCTCGCGCTCCTAGCGGGCATGTTGCTAACACGCGGCACACCAACGCAAGCGGCAGGCAATGCAGACTGTCGGCCTGATGGGATGGCTCCAACCGCTGGAGTCGATACGCCCTACTGTACAATCTACGATACTGCTGGCCGCGAGAAAATGGGCAACGATCATCCCCGTCGGATCATCGGTTATTTTCCCAGTTGGCGGACTGGCACCAATGGTCAGCCAGCCTACCTTGTCAACAATATTCCTTGGAACAAAATCACCCACATCAACTACGCTTTTGCCCACATTCAAAATAGCCGCATCTCGGTGGGCAGCAACACCGCTACCAATCCTTCAATTGGCATGACTTGGCCAGGTGTGGCGGGCGCTGAAATGGACCCAGCCCTACCTTACAAAGGCCACTTTAATCTTTTGACTCAATACAAACGCCAACATCCTGATGTCAAAACCTTGATTTCGGTTGGCGGTTGGGCCGAAACTGGCGGCTATTTTGGCGATAACGGCGATCGGGTTAGTGATGGTGGCTTTTTCAGTCTAACCGTCAATGCCGATAATAGCGTCAATACTGCTGGCATCAATACCTTTGCCGATTCAGTCGTGGGCTTTTTACGCGGCTACAATTTCAACGGGGTCGATATTGACTATGAATATCCAACCTCGATGAAAGATGCTGGCAACCCGCTCGACTGGAGCTATTCAAATTCACGCCGCGCCAGCCTGATGAAGGGCTATGTCGCGTTGATGAAAACCCTACGCGAGAAACTTGACGTTGCTGGGGCCGCCGATGGCAAATATTACATGCTCACGATTGCTGCGCCCTCATCAGGCTACCTGCTACGTGGCATGGAAACCCATCAAGTCAACCAATATCTCGATTATGTCAATGTTATGTCATATGACTTGCATGGTGCTTGGAATGAGTATGTTGGGCCAAATGCCTCGTTGTATGATGATGGTAAAGATGCTGAATTAGCGGCGGCTGGGGTTTACACCACCTCACAATATGGCGGCATCGGCTATCTCAACACCGACTGGTCGTATCACTACTTCCGTGGCAGCATGCCCGCTGGCCGAATCAACATCGGCGTGCCTTACTACACCCGTGGCTTTAAAAATGTCAACGGTGGCACGAATGGTTTATGGGGCACAGCCGTTGGCTCGAATTGTCCAATTGGCTTGACCAAGTGTGGCGATGGGGCACGGGGCATCGACAATATTTGGCACGATACTGAAAACGGCCAAGAAGTTGGGGCTGGCGCAAACCCAATGTGGCACGCCAAAAACCTCGAACAAGGGCTTGCTGGTAGCTATATTAGCCAATTTGGCCTGAACCCAGCCACCGATCCTGAAGATCGCTTGACTGGCACGTATGTCCGTAATTACAGCAGCTCATTGGTCGCTCCATGGCTTTGGAATAGCCAAAAACGCGTGTTTCTCTCAACTGAAGATGAACAATCGTTGGGTGTCAAAGCTGATTATGTGGTCAACAAAGGTTTAGGCGGGATCATGTTCTGGGAGCTTTCGGGCGACTACGACTGGCACGCCGATCGCAACAATGGCCAAGGCGAATATTTCATGGGCGACACCATGACCAGCTTGCTTTACGACAAGTTCCGAAACGCCCCAGCCTATGGAGCCAACAAATCAAACCGCACGCTGCCAAGCAACTTGTTGGATATCAAGGTCGATTTCACCAACTGGCCAATTGGCGATAATAACTATCCAATTAGCCCCAAAATGGTGATTACCAACAACTCAAATGTGACCATCCCAGGCGGGGCAACCTTTGAATTCGATTATGGCACATCAGCCCCTAACAATGCTAAGGATCAATCAGGCTTTGGCTTTACGGTCACCAGCAGCGGCCACACTGGCAATAACGTCGGTGGCTTGCGTGGCGATTTCAACCATATCCAATTCAAATTCCCGGGCTGGCAAAGCTTAGCTCCTGGCGCAAGCGTAACGATTGATTTCGTCTACTACCTGCCAATGAGCACGCCATCCAACTGGACGGTCAACTTTGGCGGCACGACCTATGGCTTGGTCAGCGATTACCCACGCGGCAATAATGTGGTTGCTCCAACCCCAACTGTTGGCAACCCAACCAACACCGCAGTTCCGCCAACCAGCACGCCACGCCCGACCAATACGCCAGTTGGCCCAACCGCGACTCCAACCCGCACACCGATCGCGACTGCCACCAACACACCTGCGCCAAGTGCCACCCCAACCCAACCAGGCACGTGTACTGCGCCAGCGTGGGAAAGCAACAAAGTCTATCTGCGTGGCGATCTTGTTTCATACAACAACCATCACTGGTTTGCCCAATGGTGGACCCAAAATGAAACGCCAGGCAATGCCCAAGTTTGGCTTGATCAAGGCCTTTGTGGCGGTGGCAACCCAACCAACACCCCAGTGGTTCCACCAACCAGCACACCACGTCCAACCAACACGCCAGTGGTTCCGCCAACCAATACGCCAGTTCTGCCAAGTGCAACTCCAACCAATACGACTGGAGTGCAACCATGGGCAGCCTATGTTAGCTATGCTGCTGGCGCGAAAGTCAGCTACAACGGCCTAACCTATACCTGTCTGCAACCACATACATCATTGCCGGGCTGGGAGCCAAGCAATGTTCCAGCGCTCTGGCGAGCCAACTAAGTTTCGCCATCGTTCAACCAACACCCAGCTGCGATCTAGGCCATCGCAGCTGGGTGTTGGCTTTTTAGCACAAAAAACCACGCTCGCACTAGGCCTTCGCGAGCGTGGTTTGCTGCTGTGTGAAACGATAGCGTTGAGCTAGTTTGGCCGAATCGTTGGGGTCGGCAAACTTGGTGGTGGCGTTGGTGGCATAAAAGGTGTACGGGTTGGCAATGGTGTTGGCATCGAATTGCTTGGCGGTGGTGTCCGCGTAGGCAATGACGTGTGAGTTGGTGGTGGCGTTGGGCACACCACCGTACCACATGGGCCAGGCGTTGCTGGTGGTGGAATGGTTGGTTCCACCGGATTACATGGGTAGCCATTTGGCACACAGGTTGGCGTTGGAGGGAATGGTGTTGGCAATGGCCCACCTGTTGGTGGCGGCGTTGGGCATACAACCGTACCACATGGGAAGGGGGTTGCGGTTGGAGTTGGTGGTAGTGTTGGCTGTGGCGTTTCGCAGACCGTGCTATCACATGGGTTTGGTGTGCGCGTTGGCAATGGCGTTGGGCATACAACAGCATTGCATGGCCGCGGCGTGTTGGTTGGCACTGATGGCTGCGTAGGCAATGGCGTTGGGTATGGTGCTACCACGGTTGGTTCTGGAATAAGCGGCGTAGCGGTTGGCCAAGTTGGATTACATGGATTGGTTGTGCTTGGCTCACAGGTTGGTATAGCCGTTGGTGGGCCTTGAGTTGGCACAAGCGTTGGCCAAGTTGGATTACATGGATTGGTCGTGCTTGGTTCGCAGGTTGGCAAGGCAGTTGACGGAACTTGGGTCGGCACACGAGTTGGCGGCACACTTGGCCCACAGCTGCCAGTGCTGTTTGGCACACAGGTTGGTGGAATCTGCGTTGGCACGCGGGTTGGCGGCACACTTGGCCCACAATTGCCAGTGCTGTTTGGCACACAAGTTGGTGGAACCTGCGTTGGCACACGGGTTGGCCAGGTTGGATTACAACCATTTCCGGTTGAGCCTGGAATGCAGGTTGGCCGTGGGGTTGGCGGCACACTTGGCCCACACGGATTAGTTGTGCTTGGCACACAGGTTGGCGGCACTTGCGTTGGCACGCGGGTTGGCGGCACACTCGGATCGCAACTATTGGTCGTGCTTGGCACACAGGTTGGCCGTGGGGTTGGTGGCACACTCGGATCACACGGATTGGTCGTGCTTGGTTCGCAAGTTGGCCGCACCGTGGCCGCCTGAGTTGGCTGTGGTGTGCGGGTGGTTAATGCCGCTACTTCGCCATTATTGCCAGTCTCGACGGGTTTGACCGCCCACACTCCCCCAACAACCAACAGCAGCAGGCCCAAGGCAAAAGACCACATCACCATGGTTTTTGATCGAATCATCGTGGTTACTCCAAGTTTGGCACGGATCGTCCGCACCTGTTCGGTCGTAAGTTGCAGCGTGGCGATTGGCAACTGCTCCAACAATTGGCTGGTTGTTTGTTGCCGCAGCAACACCTGACGACAAGTAGCACATTCAGCAACGTGGGTGTTTACCAATTGCCATTCTTCCTCAGTCAGGTGTTGCCAATCGCTGAGGAGCGGCTGAAGATCATGACACTTCATGGCCACGTTCCTCCTCGTATAAATGCCGAAAACGATCACGGGCCCGTGATAATCGTTTGCGGATTGCGCCTAATTCTTCACCATTCAATTTGGCGACTTCGGCTGGGCTACAGCCAGCGTAGTGCACCATCAACAGTACTTCAGCATCTTGCGGCTTGAGTTTGGCTAAGCAGCCACGAATTGCCTGAGTTGTTTCGACATGCTGATCGAAATTGTTGGTTTCTGGTTGCCAGCTGCGCATAAACCAACTCCACCGTCGCTGCCGACGCAGATGATCTAATGCAAGGTTGCTGGCGATCCGAAAGAGCCAAGCTTGGGGAATGGCGGGCAAGAGCGTTGGATCAAGCACCTTGATCGCGCGGAGGAAGGTTTCTTGTACCAAATCGGCTGCTTGTTCCGGCTGCCCCACAATTCGCGTCAAATAGCGAAACATGGCATCGTGATGGTCATCAAACCATTGGCTAATGACTTGCGTCACTGCCGTTTCACGTTCAGTTGTGTGCACATATGGAATAATCATAGGCTGCTTGCCCCGGCCGTAGCATGCTGTCTGCAATTAATGACGAACAGCCTGCCCAAAACTGGACAGGCTTCATCGAAATTGCCCAAAATTGCCCAAAATTATCACTGGAACCGTTTTCGCAAACTTTTTCGTAAGGTTGAAGCTCTAGAGTGACGCTAGCAATTGATTATAGTACTGAGGTCATAGCCCTGAATGAGTGACTTGAAGTTGTTTACCCATGATTATCGGCCAACCTTGTGGCATAAATTGAACCAAACCCAGCCAATTGTAGCGATTTTCTTCCGCAATTTAGCCTGCACGATGTGTCAAGGAATGCTGCGTGTCCTCGAAGGCTATCACGATCAATTCCGCCAATTTCAGGCTCAACCAGTGGTTTTAGCCAAAACCAATCCCGCCAGTTTAGCAGGCTTTATCCAACATTTCCGTCCGCAATTTCCCATGCTCAGCGACCCCTCCGGCGATGTTTTTCGCGCTTATAGCAATGCCAGCGAACAACTCGAATTCCAAGGTGGAATTTTAGTCTTACCACCACGCTCAATCACCGCCGTCTTTCGCTTTGTGCCCCAAGGCCTTGAGCAACAATTGCCAATCAATGAGCTTATGGAGTGTATCAAAACTCTGAATTACTATCGTTCAAGCATCACGGCCTAGTAGTTGGCGATATTGGCGGGGATTCAGGCCGGTAATCTGCCGAAATTGGCGCGAAAAGGCACTATGATCAGCATAACCACAGCTAGCTGCAATCGCTGCAATTGAGCTATTACCCGCCAGCAGCTTGATACTGGCATCAATTCGGGTTTTAATCAGCAGTTGCTTGGGAGTTAATTCAAAAATCTGTTGAATTGCCCGTTCGTATTGGCTCAGGGAAAGCTGGGCAATGGTTGCCAATTGTTGAATTGAGCGAACTTCGCCAAAATATTCAGTTAAATATTCCACCGAGCTAGCTACGCGCCGCCACGTTGGGGCATTGCGATTGGGGCTGCGCAAATCGCGCGAAATACCAACCAAGCCCGTAACAACGCCGTTACGGTCGCGCAACGGACGTTTATGGGTCACACACCAACCCACACGTAAATCGGGGTAAATATGCACTTCTAAGCGATGATTCAGCGCAACCCCAGAGCGAATCACTTGCTGATCTTGGCTGGCATAGCTGGCCCCCAGATCCAACGGAAACACTTCCTCGGGCAAACGCCCAATTAATTCCTGCTTGCTACAACAACCACAGCGCACTCGCAGCGTTTCATTGACCATCTGATAACGCCCCGAATGATCCTTGCAGAAAAACACCACATCAGGCAAAAGATCAAATAACGCCATTAGTTGGACCACATCTGGATATTCAATTGTGCAAAAATCCGCATGCTGCATAGCCTAATTGTACAAGACAAATCGCCCCAAACGCGCTATTGTAGTTGTTAGGGGCGAGGGGTCAGAGGTCAGGCAGTTTTAACGCAGAGGCGCAGAGGGTTAAGGCTTTGGGCTTCAGGCTATTGGCAATCAGAACATACAGTGGCATTTCAACAGCGTGCCCTAACCCCCTCTCCCGCACGCGAGGCGAGGGGGAATCACCGTATCATAACGGTTGGAACGCCCCTCGCCCGCCGCAGTGGGAGAGGGGTTGGGGGTGAGGGAAGGACGAACTAAGAGTCATGTCAAATCATGTTAATAAGGAGCAACAATGCGCCTTGCTATTGTCGATTCGCATACTGCTGGCGAACCAACCCGCATCGTGATTGCTGGTGGCCCCGATCTTGGCGGCGGAAGCGTTGCCCAACAACGCGACGTACTCACCCGACACCACGATTGGCTGCGCTCAGCGGTCGTCAACGAACCACGCGGCTCGGATGTGTTGGTTGGGGCGATCTTGTGTCCACCTAGCGATCAACGTTGTTGTACTGGGGTAATTTTCTTTAATAATGTTGGCTATTTAGGCATGTGCGGCCATGGCACCATCGGCTTGGTAGCAACCCTCGCCCATCTTGGCAAAATTGAGGTTGGCGAACACTTGATCGAAACGCCCGTTGGGATTGTGAGTGCCACCTTGCACGCCGACGGCCAAGCAACGATCGAAAATGTGCCAAGCTATCGTTATCGCGCCAATGTTCCTGTCGATCTGCCAAATCATGGGCGGATTAATGGCGATATTGCTTGGGGCGGCAATTGGTTTTTCTTGGTCAACGATCATGACCAAGATTTACAATTGACCAATGTGGAGCAACTAACCACATTTAGTTGGCAGATTCGCCAAGCGCTCGAAGCAGCAGGCATCACTGGCGCAAATAATGGGCTGATTGATCATATTGAATTATTTGGGACAGCCGCCGAGGGAGCCAACAGCCGTAGTTTTGTGCTTTGCCCAGGCAAGGCCTACGACCGTTCGCCCTGTGGCACGGGCACAAGCGCCAAATTAGCCTGCCTCGCTGCCGATGGTAAGCTAGCTCCTAATACGCCTTGGGTCCAAGAAAGCATCATCGGCAGTCGTTTTCAAGCCGAATATCGCCAACACGAACAGGCGATTATTGCCAAAATTACGGGTTCGGCCTTTGTCACGCTCGAAGGCCAGTTGATTTTGCACGAAGCTGATCCATTTCGCTGGGGTATTCAATGAGCAGCGTGATCATCGTTGGCGGCGGAATTGTCGGCTGCGCGGTAGCCTTGGAGTTGACGCAAGCAGGCTGGCACGTCACGCTGATCGAACGCGATTGCCTTGGCAGTGGCGCGACCGCCGCTGGCATGGGCCATATTGTGGTGATGGATGAGGGTGAGGCTCAATTAAAGCTCACCTTATTTGGCCAGCAGCTTTGGCAAGCGCTCACCACCGACCACCCACAACAACACGAATATCATGCTTGTGGCACATTGTGGGTCGCCACCGATGTCGAAGAATGGGCTTTGGTGGCTGAAAAAGCAGCGGTTTATCAGCAATATCAGATTGCCTGCGAAATTCTGGATGAAACGGCGCTCTATGCCCATGAACCAGCGCTACGAGCAGGCTTGGTTGGTGGTTTACTGGTTCCCAACGATAGCGTGATTTATCCACCAAAAAGTGCTGTTTATTTGTGGCAACAGGCTGAAAAACAGGGAGCCACATTGGTTTATGGCGAAGTTAGCACGATTCAAGCCAATTATGTTCAATTAAATGATGGTCGCCAACTTAGCGCCGAGGCAATTGTGGTTGCTAATGGCCAGCGCTGCATCGAACTATTGCCCGAATTGCCAATTCGTGCCAAACGCGGCCAGTTGGTAATCACCGAGCGTTATCCTGCGCTAATCAAGCATCAATTGGTCGAATTGAGCTACATCAAAAATGCGCATGCCAGCAGCGGCGCTTCGGTGGCCTTCAATCTTCAGCCACGCCCCAACGGCCAACTGCTGATCGGCTCATCGCGCCAATTTGATCGCACCGATCGCCAGATCGATCAGCCATTGTTAAGCCAGATGTTACGCAAGGCGATCGACTATGTGCCAGCCCTCGCCGATGTGCGTTGTCTGCGCACATGGACTGGCGTGCGGGCGGCCTCGCCTGATGGTTTGCCGTTGATCGGCCAACACCCTGAGCGTTTAGGGCTATGGTTGAATGTTGGACACGAAGGCTTGGGCATAACCACCGCCTTGAGCAGCGCCCGTTTATTGGCCGACCAAATGCTTCAGCGCCAATCGCAGCTTGAGATCCAGCCCTATTTGCCGCGCAACTTGCAGCAGGAGCAGCCGCAATGAAGCAGATTCGCATTTCAATCAATGGTACAGAGTATCACGTAGCTGAGCACAGCAATCTAGCAGCGGTGCTTATGGATAAGGCTATTGCCAATCGGCGCTCGGTCACAGGCGAGCCTCGCATGGCGGTTTGTGGTATGGGCAGTTGTGGCGAGTGCCGCGTGACAATCAACCAGCAAGCGCATCAATTGGCATGTTTGCAGCAATGTTACGAGGGCATGGAGGTGGATTGTGAGCCTTAATGTCGTCATCATAGGGGCTGGCCCAGCCGGATTGGCCGCAGCTTGGAGTGCTAGCCAAAGCAACGCCAAGATCACACTAATCGATCAAGCTGATCAGGCGGGGGGGCAGATTTGGCGCGGTGGCCAGAACTATGCTCCAAAACGTTATCAACATTTGTTTGCTCAGCAGACCACACTGCACTATTACAAATCAACGCAAGTGCTTGGGGCAAACGAGCAACAATTGTTTTTAGCCACACCCCAAGGGCCGCAACAACTACGCTATGATCGGCTGATTTTGGCCAATGGCGCACGTGAATTATTCTTACCGTTTCCAGGTTGGACACTGCCTAGAGTGGTAGGAGTGGGTGGCTTGCAAGCGTTGGTCAAGGGTGGCTTGCCGATTGCTGGCAAACGGGTTGTGGTTGCTGGCAGTGGGCCGTTGTTAATTGCAGTTGCCAGCCAATTAAAGCAACGCGGTGCAATCATCAAAGCCGTAGTTGAACAAGCACCTGCTAGCCAATTGTTACGCTTTGGGCGGAACTTGGTTGGCTATCCAACAAAAATGTTGCAAGCTGCCCAAATTGCCCAAGCTTTAGCCAACACGCCATTTTATGTCAATACATGGGTCACGGCGGCTGAGGGTGAGGGAGCAGTTCAATCGGTTCAATTAAGCAATGGCCAACGGATCGAATGCGATTATTTGGCCTGTAGTTGGGGCTTAATCGCCAACACCGAGCTAGCCCAACAATTTGGTTGTCGCCTTGAGCAACATTTTGTGCAAGTTGATCGCAGTCAACACACCAGCCGCGACCATGTGTATGCAGTTGGCGAACTAACGGGTATTGGCGGCGAAGATAAAGCCGTGATCGAAGGCCAAATTGCTGGTTTTGTGGCAACTGGCAATTATCAGGCGGCCAGCCAATTAGCCCAGCAGCAAGCCCAAGCATGGCAATTTAGCCAGCAATTAACCGCAAGTTTCGCCCTACGCCCCGAATTACGTCAACTTGCCCAAGCAGAGACACTTGTTTGTCGTTGCGAAGATGTGAGATTGGCGCAATTGCAAAACCAACCAAGCTGGCGCAGCGCCAAACTACAAACTCGCTGCGGCATGGGCATCTGTCAAGGGCGGGTGTGTGGTGGGGCAACTCAATATTTATTCGGTTGGAGTCAAGATAGCGTGCGATTTCCAATTCATTCGGTCAGCGTCGCCGATTTAGTTATGGAGTCAGTATGAGCATGTGGCATGGAGTTATTCCGGCAATCACCACCCGTTTTAATCACGATGGTAGCGTTGATCATGGATTTTTGGCCGAGCACTGTGCTTGGATGTTGGATGCTGGCTGTGTTGGAATCGTGCCGCTTGGCTCGTTGGGCGAGGGCGCAACCCTCAGCACCGCCGAAAAACAGGCAATTTTACAAACCTGTGTCAAGGTGGCTGGCTCGAATCCGGTCATTCCAGGTATTGCAGCGCTCTCAACTGCCGAAGCCTGCCAGATGGCCCAAATCGCCGCAGCCGAAGGCTGCTCAGGCCTGATGGTACTGCCGCCTTATCTCTACTCGACCGATTGGCGCGAAATGCAAGCCCATATGAGCGCCGTAATCAGCGCCACCGAGCTACCCGTGATGATCTACAACAATCCCGTGGCCTATCGCACCGATTTTGTGCCCAGCCAAATTGCTGAATTAGCCCAACGCCATGCCAATGTGCAAGCAGTCAAGGAATCGAGCACCGATGTGCGGCGGGTGACGGCGATTCGGGCCGAGCTTGGTCAACGCCTCGAAATTTTAGTTGGAGTTGATGATGCAATCGTTGAGGGCATCGCTGCTGGGGCAGTTGGCTGGATCGCAGGCTTGGTCAACGCTTTTCCGCACGAATCGGTTGAACTATTTCAACTAGCCCAAGCTGTCACTGCAGGCCATGGCGACCGCGCCCGACTCGAAGCGCTGTATGCCTGGTTCTTGCCATTGTTGCGGCTCGACACCGTGCCAAAATTTGTTCAATTGATTAAACTCACGCAGGCGATGGTTGGCATGGGCAGCGAAACCGTGCGAGCACCACGGCTTGAGTTAGTTGGAGCCGAGCGTGAAGCTGCCGTCAGCGTGATTGAGCAAGCTTTGGCTCGGCGGCAGGAGTTATGGCCATGAAACCAATTTTAATCAACGGCGAATGGCAAATTGGCGATTATGTTGGTAGTTTTCATGCGACCAACCCAACCACCACCCAAGCTTTTGCGCCTGAATATCCGATTTCGGGGCGCGGCGATTTAGAATTAGCCTTGAGCGCTGGGGTTGCCGCCTCGCGTGAGCTAGCCCAAAGTAGCCCTGAGCAACGTGCCAACTTTCTCGAAGGCTACGCCGATTTGATCGAGGCCAAGCGCCAAGAACTCAGCGCAATCGCCCATAGCGAAACTGGCCTGCCAATCGAGCCACGGTTGAACAGCGTCGAACTACCACGCACGGTCAATCAATTGCGCCAAGCGGCTCAAGCAGTGCGCAACCACACTTGGGAGCTGGCAACAATCGACAGCAAAGCCAATATTCGCTCGCTATATGGCAGTTTGGCAGCACCAGTCGCCATTTTTGGGCCGAATAATTTCCCGTTTGCCTATAATGCGATTGCGGGCAGCGATTTTGCCTCGGCGATTGCTGCGGGGAATGCAGTAATCGCCAAAGGCCACCCGAGCCACCCAGCCACCACCGAATTACTGGCCGAATTAGCACATCAGGCAGTATTGGCGGCTGGTTTGCCTGCAGCGAGTGTGCAATTGCTGTATGGCTTGCCCGATGAATTAGGCTTGGCGTTGGTCAGTCATCCTTTAATTGGGGCGATTGGCTTTACTGGCTCGCGCCGAGCGGGGTTGGCGCTCAAGGCCGCCGCCGATCAAGCAGGCAAAGCCATTTACCTAGAAATGTCGAGCATCAATCCTGTTGTGATGTTAGCTGGGGCCGTGACTGAGCGGGCCGAAGCGCTGGCCGCCGAATTTGCTGGCTCGTGTACCTTGGGCGCTGGTCAATTTTGCACCAACCCTGGCTTATTAATTTTGGATCACTCAGCGGCCAGTGCTGATTTTATCGAAGCTACCAAGGCCCATTTTAGCCAACACCCTAGCCTGACCCTGCTCAACCATGGCGTTCTGGCTGGGCTTGAACAGGGCATCGAGCATTTGCAAGATGCTGGGGCGCAAGTGCTGGTTGGTGGGCATGTGTTGGATGATGGTTATCGTTATGCCAATAGCTTGCTCTATGTTGCGGGCAATAGCTTTCTGGCCAATCCCCAAGCACTCAGCCATGAAGTCTTTGGGCCAGTCAGTTTGATTGTTGAATGCGCCGACCAAGCCGAGGTGTTGCGGGTGCTCGATTGTCTTGAGGGCAATTTGACAGGCAGCATCTATAGCAGCAGCAACGGGGCGGATGAAGCGTTCTATCAAATTGTTGCCGAGCGCTTACGCTCCAAAGTTGGGCGTTTGCTCAACGACAAAATGCCCACGGGCGTGGCGGTCAGCTCAGCCATGAACCATGGCGGGCCGTATCCAGCCACAGGCCATGCAGGCTGGACGGCAGTTGGCTTTCCCGCGACAATTCGGCGGTTTGCCGCGCTGCACTGCTACGACAACGTGCGCGAATCGCGCTTGCCAAGCATTCTGCAAAACGCTAATCCTCAGGGAATTTGGCGCTTGGTTGATGGCCAGTGGAGTAATGCTAGCATTGGTTAGCATTTAATCGTATTGCCACTCTTCCGTCCTTTTAGAGGAGCTTTTTAAGGATCGTTTATCGTATTTGCTCGGTCTTTTCGTGCCCTCACCCCCGACCCCTCTCCCACTGCGGTGGGAGAGGGGAGAGCCAACGATCATGATTGATGGTTCGCCCTCGCCTCGCCTGCGGGAGAGGGGGCTAGGGGGTGAGGGCACGAACATTGACGGCGAATTTCACCGCGTCTTTGCTAAAAACCTAACCTCTCATTTCCAACAATCGCTCCCCCGTCATTCCCTTCGTGCTCTTCGCGGTTCCCATCAGCCTGATCCCTGATCCCTGATCCCTAGCCCCTAACTCTCAGCAACCCATCATTGCCAGAGCCAAGCTCAGCATGCTAGACTGACAGCAGTTTTGCCAATAGGAGCATTGCTATGGCTACATCCAAACCCCAATTATCACCACTTGTTCGTATCATGTTTGTCGTTGTTGCCTTGGTATTGGTCGCTGGCGTTTCACTGTTGATCGCCCCAAGTTTAGTCGGGCCGCGTTGGCCATGGGCTTTACGGCCATTTGCGACTCGTTTTTTAGGCGCAGTGTATGCCGCCGAAATGGTGGCGGTGCTCTTTACCCTTGTGATCAATGATTGGTCGGTGGCGCGACTTACGATTCCCCAAGCAGTCACCTTCACCACGGTTGTCACTGGCGCATCGCTGGTCTGGATCAATAATTTCGATTTTTCACGCGTAATCGTTTGGCTGTGGTTCATTATCTACACCCTACCGACCTTGGCCTTAGGCTGGTTTTGGTGGCAATATCGCGCTTGGCCAGCGGTCAATCCTCAGCCATTAGGTATATTACGCCCCATCCTATTAATTGAGGCCGCTGTTTTAGGTGGTTATGGCTTGACCAGCATGATTGCCCCCGATTGGGCCACAGCGTTTTGGCCATGGAAAATCGATGCGTTTCATGCCCAAATTTATAGTGCCTTATTTATGACCGGAGCAATTGGAGCATGGATTGTAGCAGGTGGCGGCAATCGCTATGAACTGCTGACCCTCGGTTGGAGCCAAGTCGTCCTAGGGTTGGGGGTAATTGCGGCCTTAGCCATCGTCGATTTTGGCCCAGACAACCTGAGCGTGCCATGGGCAAGTATCGGAACAATTATTTGGGCGACTAGTTTTGGGTTAATTGCGCTAGTTGGGGGAGTTTTAATTGGGCGTGGAATGCAACAACGGAGCTAATTGGGCGGGGACACTTCCCCCCGCTTCCCTCGGGCTCGACAACCTCAAGCCCGCGCTACGCCTCGTCGTGCATTGTACCACAACTCTTGGTTGCCTGTGCTTGCAGCCTCAAGTATAATATTGATTATTGTTCATTCGGTGTGCGCAGATAGGGGAGATCTGCCAATCCCCGCCGATCTTAATTGTTGAAGCTCAGGAGATCACACTATGTCTGCGTTTCCTTTACGTGAATTTGCTTCGACTGCTCAAGCATCCGTTGATAGTGGGCCACAATTTCCCAACGAACCAACGTCAATTGACGAAACTGGGCTTGGGATGGGTTTTATTGCCGATCTTGTTCTTAAAGTTATTTATTTCAATGGCACCATTAGCGCCCAGCGGATTTCTGAACAAACCTGCCTACCCTACCTCAACGTCATCGACAAAGTATTACAATTTCTCAAAATGAGTGAATATGTCGATATTGTTGGGGCTGAACAAGGCTTCGGTGAACGAGCATATCAATATGTCACCACACTTCAAGGCTCGCGCAAAGTCAACGAAGTATTAGAGCGCTCACAGTATGCTGGCCCAGCCCCTGTGCCGCTAGCTTCCTACATCGAGATGGTCAATCGGCAGTCTATCGGCGGCATGACTATCAATCAACAACGCATCCGCGAAGCCTTCAAAGATCTGGTGATCAACGAAGAAATGCTAGATAAAATTGGCCCTGCTGCCAACTCTGCCCGCTCGTTATTCCTGTATGGACCACCAGGTAATGGCAAAACCACCATCGCCGAAGGCATCTCGCGAATTATGGGTGGCTCGGTCATGTTGCCCTATGCAGTTGAAATCGATGGTCAAGTGATCAAGCTCTATGATCCACTTAACCATAGCATTTTAACCAAGCCCGAAATGCGCCAAGATGATACGCCCGCCCCCTTCGGCGCGGTTGCTACGACTGTGCCACCTGCACCCGATCGGCGTTGGCTCCACTGCAAGCGCCCACGAGTGATGGTTGGGGGCGAATTGATTTTGGAACAACTAGAATTAATTTTCGATCCAATTTCCAAAGTCTACGAAGCACCCTACCAAATGAAAGCCAATGGTGGCTTGTTTCTGATCGACGACTTTGGGCGGCAACGCTGTCGGCCTGAAGAATTGTTGAACCGTTGGATTGTGCCACTCGAAAAGAAAATCGACTTTTTGGCCCTGCAAACTGGCAAAAAGATCGAAATTCCCTTTGATGTGTTGATCGTCTTTTCGACCAACCTTGATCCCAAGGGCTTGGTTGATGATGCCTTCTTGCGGCGGATTCGCCATAAAATCGAGGTTGCCAACCCAACTCCCAACGAATATCGCGATATCTTCCGAATCGTTTGCAAAGCCAAAGGCGTGCCCTACAGCGATGATGGCTTGCGCTATTTGATTCAGGAACATTATTTCAAAGTTAACCGTGAGTTGCGCTGCTGTCACCCACGCGATTTACTTGATCAAGTGCTTGATGAAGCCAAATACCGTGGTCAACAGCCCCAAATGAATAAAGAACTTTTGGATCGGGCTTGCGAAGCCTATTTTGTCAAAATGTAGTGAGGTCAAGTTATGTCACTTCTCAAACGTCTTGGAAGCACGCCAACAAGCCCAGAGCCAACTCCTCCTGCTCAGCCAGTTCAACCAATGGCTGGCGAACAACCAATGCCTGAATATCGCTCATCATCGTTAACGCCACTGAGCCCGCCACCACCACCAGCACCATCATCGCCACCAATGCCTGGTGGCAACCTGAGTGCTTTGGCTGGCTCTAGCTCTGGGTTAAGTGGCGGTACGATCAACACTAGTGGCTTTTTAGTGCTCGCTGATCGTGATGCCCATCGCAAAATGCTCGAGCTTTCGCTCTGGATTGTCGATAAAATTCAGGCTTCGGTCGGCTCGCAAACCCAACTACAACGCAACGAAGATTCCGAGCGCCTGATTCAAGAGCGCTTTACCACGTTTGTGCGTCAATCGAGCACCAATCTCGACCAAGATGGCACCAAATTGCTCTATCAAATGGTGCTCGACGAATTATTTGGCTTCGGGCCACTTGAGCAACTGATTCGCGACGATACAATTACTGAAATTATGGTCAACAGCGCCACGGTGGTGTACGTTGAGCAAAAAGGGAAATTAACCCTTTCGCCAGTCATTTTCGCCTCGGAAGACCATGTGCTCAAAGTGATCGACCGGATTATTCGACCACTTGGGCGGCGGGTTGACCGCAAATGGCCTATGGTCGATGCCCGTTTGCCTGATGGTTCGCGGGTCAATGCCATCATCCCGCCTTGTGCAATCGATGGCTCATCGCTGAGTATTCGTAAATTCTCCAAGAAAAAACTCCAAGTCAGCGATTTGATCAATTATGGCTCGATGACCAAAGAAATGGCCGACTTCCTGAATGCTTGTGTGGTCAGCGCCATGAACTTGATCGTCTCGGGCGGTACTGGTTCGGGTAAAACGACGCTCTTGAACGTGCTTTCCAACTTTATTCCCGATCACTACCGAATTTGTACGATTGAAGACTCAGCCGAACTGCAACTTGGTAAAGATCACGTTATTCGGCTTGAATCCAAGCCTGCCGATGTTGATGGCTCGGGCTTGGTCACCATTCGCGACCTTGTGAAGAACTCGCTGCGGATGCGCCCCGACCGCATCGTGGTCGGGGAAATTCGCGACGGCGCGGCGCTCGACTTGCTCCAAGCGATGAACACTGGCCACGACGGCTCAATGTCCACTGTCCACGCCAACACCCCACGCGACGCAATTCGCCGTTTGGAAACCTTGGCGTTGATGTCGGGGCTTGATTTACCAGTCGCGGTTATTCGCGAACAAATTGCTTCGGCGGTGCACGTGATTGTGCAGCAAGCCCGTTTGCGTGACGGCTCACGGAAAGTTGTGGCGGTAACTGAGGTTCAAGGTATGGAAAGCGGTCAGGTCGTGCTACAAGATATCTTCATCTTTGAAGACCAAGGCACTGCGCCCGATGGCAAAGTGCTAGGTGTGCTGCGGCCAACTGGCACACGCCCACGCTTTACCCCAGTGCTCGAAGCCAAAGGCTTCAAATTGCCTCCATCAATCTTCGGCGCAACCTTCCCCGGCATGCGGCGCTAAATCGATAGCTAGTTTTATTCAGCAACCCGTAGGACGTTAAATCCTGCGGGTTGTTTGGCGTTCACAGGGTGTGCTATGATCGGTAGTAACAATCATTCATAGCAAGGGGGAGCGTAATGGCTCGACAAACCTGGATACGCCGAAGTGGAATTGTGGCTAGTTTGGTGCTAGCATTATGGGGTTGTGGTGAATATATCGCCCCAGCCACCAAACTCACGATCAATCCTAATGCCGACTCAGGTGCTTACTACCCAGCAATCTATGTTGATAACAACGATCTTCGGCACTATGCTTGGGCCGAATGCCAAGCAGGCAATGGCTGCGATTTGATTTATACGCGGATGCGTGGCTCAAGTGAATTGTTGCGTCAAACAATTACTATCACCAATTCAACTGCCTCACTGGTCTACCCAAGCCTAACTGCCGATAACACTGGCACAATTCATTTGGCCTACCTCAGTAATCAACCAGTTCCTGCCAGGGGTGATTCAACTTATCGCTATTATGCCGTCAACGTCAGCCCCGATGGGTCTACCGTCAGCCAAGCAGTCGATTTGCAAGGCGAGAGTATTAATAGTAGTTTGATCAGCCCAATTGCGGTGCGCAACAACGACGGCTCAAGCATTGGGGTGCTTTATACAATGCTCGACAGTAATCAACAAACTTTAGTCTATCGCCAAATTATGCCCAGCCTGAGCCAACCAGTCGCGATTGAGACAGTTGCCAGCAATATCATTCTGACCCAACCACGGATCAGCATTGATGCTAATAATACGATCCATGTGGTTTATGGCAAGCGCTCGCCAATTGTGCCACCGCGCAACAAGCAGGGCGGCGATCCAACCCTCGATGAAATTCGCTATGCCCATGGAACCCTGATTGGCATGACCGCCCGCACCATCGATAGTTATACCAGCGCCTCAGCCAGTATTCCATTTGTGTATGATTTGACGCTGACTGACAAAGCCTATGTGACCTATATCAAACATCCCAGTGTTACGCTGCGTGGTATTCCCACCGATAGTCTGCGCAGCCACAATGCCACCGATAACCTCACTAGCGATTTGGTATTGCCATCGGTGCTTGAACCATGGAATATTGGCGAAATTAGCACAGTTAGTAGTGGTTCAGGCCGCCCAACTGTCTATTTTGTTGGCACCAATAATACCTTCAGCGATGCCTTTGCCTTTGATGTTTGGCAATACGATGCCCAAGCGAGCGCTGGAATTAACCTGAGCAATACGCCAAATCAATATGAAAACAACCTGACCAGTAGTCGTTTCCATGCACTTGATCTGGTTGCCTGGCAAACTGACAGCTTTGGAAGCAGCGGCTGTACCACCCAAATTGTCAGCTATCGCAGCGATACTGAGCAAACCAATGTTGCTGAGCAATTTCTCAATCCATTGGGTTGTACGCCAAGTGTGCTACAAATCAGCACAGGCGACGAAGTTGCAGCAGGTGTGTGGATTTCGGTAGCTCGCAATGATCCAACCCTCAATGTTCCAGCAACTGCATTTAATAGTTATGGCACATTTTTACCGATCGCTCGCCGCTAAAATGCTGTAATCGGGCCAAAGGATGAGTTAACAATCAGCCTCATGCCGCTGCATAGAATTGGGCTATTCGCCGATACTAGGCTCAGCAAGCAAAAATATCACCTTGAGGAGCATATGCAAGCAGTAGCCCAATATCTTAAACGTCCAGCAACCTTGGACGATATTCCAGCAGCAACCGCATTAATTAATCGTTGCTCAATAGAAGAAGCCAACGTGATCGAAATTGATGAAGCTGAGTTAGGGGTGGAATGGCAGGATTCTCATTTTAACCTCGCCACGGATAGTCTGACGATTTGGGATGGCGAAACATTAATCGGCGTAGTTGGGGTATTTAGCGACGAACCATACGTCCATGGCTATGGCTGGACACGGGTGCATAGCGATTATGCCGCCGACAATATTCAACCACAATTGTTGGATTGGCTCGATCAGCGCGTCAGCCAAAATATTGCCAAAGCCCCAAGTGATGCTGCGGTTAGTATTTACCATAGTGCACTCAGCACCAATCACGTAGTCGCCCAGAACCTGAGCAATCATGGCTACAATCTGGTACGCCATTTCTGGCGTATGGTGATTGAGTTGGCTGATTACACACCGCAGCCCGTGCAATTACCCGAAGGTTTGATTATTCGGCCATACGATCCAGCAACCGAATTGCCAGCCCTAATTCATGCAGTCCGCGATTCGTTTCGCGATCACTGGGGTTATGTCGAATCGCCATTTGAACAAGACCTCAAACAATGGCAAGAGATGATTGCCCGTGAACCAAATTATGATCCGAGTCTCTTTTTCATAGCCTGCGATGGCGACCAAATTGCAGGGGTTGCCATGTGTTGGAAGCACATCACCGAAGACCCCAAGATGGGTTGGGTTGGCACGCTAGGAGTTTGTCGGCCATGGCGACGTAAAGGCTTAGCTAAAGCCTTGCTCTACCACGCCTTCAACGAATTTAGCAACCGTGGCCAAGCGCGAGTTGGTTTAGCGGTCGATTCCTCAAGCCTGACCGGCGCAACCAAAGTCTATGCTGATGTTGGAATGAAACCAGTGCGTCAGTTTGACCGCTATCAAAAAGTGCTACGACCTGGCATCGAACTGGGCACTGAAACCGCCGAAGCCTAATAAAGTAGATCCATCTCGAAACTATAGCGCTATCACCAATTGTCCTTTAGGGGGTCCAAGGGGATGAAAACCCCTTGCGTTCCCCGCCTTGAGGCGGGGCGGAGGGGTGGTGATCACAAATAATCGATTAATGTCGCTAAAACCACACCCTAAATCTCCATTTCAGCCAACCGCCATAGTAGTATACTGTGGTGGTTGGCGTTTTTTTAGGAGCAACAGCATGGCCCATTTTATGCTAGAAATTACCTATACCGTGCCGCTTGAGCAAATTGAAACTAAATTAGCCGAGCATCGGGCATTTTTGCAAACAGGCTACGATCAAGGCTGGTTGCTCTGTTCTGGCCCGCAAAATCCGCGCATCGGCGGGATTGTAATTGCCCGCGCACCATCACTTGCAGCCTTGCAAGCCTTATTTGCCAATGATCCCTATCAGATTGCCAATTTTGCTGATTATCGTTTTGTTGAGTTTAATCCGGTTAAATTTCAACCATGGCTCGAAGATTGGGTCAACGGCAGCGTTGAGTAAAACATTTGGCTGGTTAGAATATTAAGTTCAACCAGCCAAATTCAATTAATCGTTCAACAATGGCTCATCGGCATGCACCGCTGCCACCGCTGGCTCATCGCCACGTTGATAGGCAAAGGCCATGCGCGGCGTATTATGCGCCCAGCCAAATTCGCCTTGGGCATTCAACACGATACAGCCCGCCAAGCCTTGCACCCGCCGTTCCAAAAAGGCGATATTGGCCTTGGCTGCCTCATGCGGGGTAGCAGTCCGCAACTGATCAGTCACGCTTTTGGCAAGACAAACCTTCATAATCGATTCACCCCAACCAGTCGTTGAGCAACCGCCAGTTTCATTATCGGCATACAAGCCACTGCCCACCAAGGGCGAATCGCCAACCCGCCCCGGCAATTTATTGGGAATCCCGCCAGTTGAAGTAGCTGCGGCAATTGTGCCAAAACTATCGAGCGCCACCGCCCCAACTGTATCATGTGCCGAATGAAAGGCATCGCGGCCTTTATATTGGGGATTGGCCTGCTGCTCTTGCCAGCGCTGGCGCTCGCGCTCCACCACTAACTCCGCCGGATCGCACAACTCCGCGCCATGCTCGATCGCAAATTGTTCAGCACCATTGCCCACAATCAAGACATAATCGCTTTCGAGCACTTGACGAGCAACACTAATCGGATGGCGCACCCGTTGGACTGCGGCAACCGAGCCAGCCCGCATACTTGACCCATCCATAATCCCTGCATCCAATTCAACTTCGCCAATCGCATTGAGAAACGAACCCACCCCAGCATCAAATGTCGGGTCATCTTCGAGCACCCGCACCGCTGCCTCAACTGCATCAAGCGCAGTTCCCCCTTGCGCCAACACAGCCCAACCAGCCGCTAGTGCTGCCAAACAGCCTTGTTTGTGAGCCTCAACTTGATCATCAGGCATATTCCAAGCCCCACCATGGACAATCAGGGCGATCATCGCTGCTCCTTTGCTGCGAAGAATGAATGCTTCAATGTTCAGTATTTTAATCGAATTTTTGAGAGTAGGGGTCAGGAGTTAGGGGTCAGGGGTCAGGCTAGCCTAATCATCATAATCTGTTCCTAGCCCCTACTTCATCACCCTCGTCCTTCGTAGTTAAAACTCTCTGCCCCCTGAATCCTGGCCCCTAGCCCTACTTCATCGCCATCAAAATTTGCCATTGGCTGGTTTCATCGAATGGCACGATTGGCAAGACCGCATCGCCAAAGACTGCTTGCAAGCGCAACCCAGCTCGTTGTACCTGTTGCTGCCATTCAGGGAAGGTATACAAACGAATGCGCTCGCCTGGGTGCACGGCTTGGCCACCATCTGGCTCAATATAGCGATAGGCAGTTTCGATTGTGCCGGTGGTTGGGCTAAAGTGCGATTCACGTAGCACATAGCCCGGCCCAACTTGATGCCAACCGCGCCGATAGTGCTGCATATAGCTACTAATTTGATAAGGATTAATGCATTGCAACACCAGCCGTCCCTGCGGCACAAGGTGATCAGCCAAATCATTCAGCAGTTGCTGATGCTCAAAATCGCTGAAAAAGCCCAATGAGCTATTCATAATCAGCACCACATCGTACATACCCAAATCGTCAAGTTTGCGCATATCGCCTGCAATCACCCGGGCAGGCAATTGCTCAGCAGTGATTTGGGCGCTAAGCTGATTCACCAACGGCGTTGCTAATTCAACTCCATCAACGTGATAGCCACGCCGCGCTAGGCCCAGCAAATGCCGCCCATTGCCACACGCCAAATCCAAAACGCGCATATCGGGGGTTAAATTCAAAATCATTTCCAGAAAATCAACTTCATTGTTGGTGAGGCTTGCGGCAACGTCGGAATAGGTCGCAAACTCGTGAATTTGAAACAATTCTTCCCACCACATCCGCTGTTCATCCATTGCCAACCTCGCTTATAATCTACAAACAATGCCAGTGATTGAGGGTCGCATATGTTGCCAGAAACACTTATCCAACAGATGAGCCATGGCTGGGTTCACGCCCCGATTGCCTCGCTGATTTATCATCGCAGTGGCCGCGCCGAATTGCTCAACCTTGCCGGAATGGAGTTATTGCAATATCAACCGGAAGAGGCTGCCCTAGCTCAACAACATTATAATCTGCATCGAGACCCTTCACTCCAAGCGCCGCTCACCAAAAGTGCTATTGCCTCGGCCTTTGAGGGCAAAAAAACCCGCATCGGCGAGTTGGATTATGAGTTGCTGAATGTGCATGCGCGGCCTTCTGGTAAACATATTGTGGCACGACTCAATCTGGCTCCACTACGGGTCGAAGCCAAAACAGGCGAGTATATTGTGGCATTTTTTACCGATATCACGCCCCAAGTGACTATGCGCCGCGAACTCGATAGCCGCAAGCACGAAATTCAACAGGCGGAGCAACAACAAGAAGCGCTGCGGGCCGAAATCGAAGCCCGTTCAGCGCCAGTTGTGCCAGTGTTGCCAGGCATTTTGGTGCTGCCCTTGGTTGGTGCGATCGATTCACGCCGCGCCGAATATGTGCTGAATTGTTTGCTCGAAGCTGCCTCCGAGCATAGCGCCGATACGCTCTTGCTCGATGTTACGGGCATTCCGGTGGTCGATACGGCTGTGGCAAATTATCTGCTGCAGGCGATCAAAGCGCTCAAATTGCTTGGCACCGACACCATTGTGGTTGGCATTAGCCCTGAAATTGCCCAAACCTTGGTGCAATTGGGCCTACGGCTGGAAGATATAACCACTCGCGCCGATTTGCAAAGTGGCTTGCAGACCGCCCTTCGTCGCCAAGGCCAAATTATTCTTGCTCGTTCGTGAGGTGCGCCCATGGCTTCTAGCTTAAATACACTCATTCGCAGCAGCGCTTGGTCGGTTATGTCAATCGGTTCAGCTATTTACGACAAAACGGGCAAGGCGATTTATACCAACACTGCCTTGCGCCGAATTTTCAATCTCAGCCCAGCTGAAATGGTTGAGCTGCAAGAAAATTACAATCTATTCGATGATCCTTCCTTGGCGACTCCTGAGCTACAAGCCGATCTGAAACGGGCTTTTGCTGGCGAAGAAGTCTTTTTGCCAATTTTAGATTATGTGATTGTTGATTCCCACGGCCAGCCGAGCAACCGCCATTTAGCCGCACGCTTTTTGCTCAAGCCTGTCGGCGATGCCACGCCACCGGAATATGTGGTGGGCTATTTCCACGATGTCAGCGAAGCGCTCGAATTAGAAGCTCAAATTAGCGCTCGACGCGACGAAATCGAACGCATGAGCCAGCAAGATTCGTTGCTCAAGGCCGAAATTGCCGCCCGCGCTGTGCCAGTTGTGCCAATTTTGCCAGGGATTTTGGTCTTGCCCTTGGTCGGCGGAATCGATCCAATGCAAGCTGACCAGATTATCACCGCCTTGTTGCAAGCTAGCTCACGCAGCAATGCTGATACTGTGATCTTGGATTTAACGGGCGTGCCGGTGGTTGATACTGCCGTGGCAAACTACATTTTGCAGGCGATCAATGCACTTAAATTGCTTGGCACTGAAACAATTGTAGTCGGGATTAGCAACGACATTGCCCAAACTATCGTGCAATTGGGCATTCGGCTGGATATGATCGCCACTCGCGCCGATTTGCAAAGTGGCTTAATGGCCGCGCTCGAACGCCAAAACTTGACGATCGAGTCGATCTAACGTGCTATAATCGCTGCATTAGGCATGGTCAAGTTGGTTACGCCATAGCGTAGCCTTTGTGGATAGGAATTCTGGTTTTGAGCTTCATTCTGTTGCTTGATGAGGATCGGGCGTTTTCGGCCACGCTCGCTCGTACTTTAGAGATGGCCAGTTATCGGGTGATGCGCGAATGGACTGAAACCAGCGCTCGCGAGGTTGCCCGTACCCAACAGCCCGATCTCATTTTGCTCGATCTTGAGCTGGGCCGCGAACAAGGCTGGGCTTTGCTCGATGAGCTGGTAAGCCTAGGCTTGCGGGTGATGGTGATGTCACATCGTAGCAGCGCCGAGGATATTGCTCGTGGCCTGCGTGCTGGCGCGACCGATTATATTACCAAGCCCTACCGCACCGAAGAATTGCTAGCACGAATTGCGATTCGCTTGCGCCAAGCGCCACCGCCAGCTTTGCAACGCGCCGATACCCGCATACCCAAACTGGCCGAGCCAGCCATCGAAACACCTGTGGTTGCACCAGCAGTTGAGGTTGAAACGCCAACCCTGAATATTCCGCTTGGGCAACGCCTACGCCAAGCCCGCAAACTGCGCAATATCTCGCTAGTTCAAGCCAATTTGGATACCAAAATCCAAATGTATTATATTCAGGCGATCGAAGAAGAGAAATATGCCTTGCTGCCGCGTGGCGCTGCCGCCGAAGAGATTGTGCAACGCTATGCTCAATTTCTCAGCGAAGATCCCGATCAGGCCTTGGCCGAGTTCCGGCGTTTGCACCATAGCGATGTTGAAACCCTGCGCAATTTGGGCGGCCAGCCCGTGCGCTATCGACGGCGCGTTTCGTGGCCGTTGGTGTTGAGTTTGGTTGCGTTGCTCACCTGTGGTCTCGCTTCTGGCGCGATTGCCTTGATCTTCCCTGAAGAAACCCGCAATGTTACCACCAATGTGCGGGCGATGTTCAGCGACCCAACCGCCACGCCAACACTCACGCCAACCCCAACTGCTACGCCTAGCCCTACACCGACGCTCACGCCAACCGCTACGCCTAGCCCTACGCCAACCCTAACCCCCGAACCAAGCCCAACCCTTGATCCGAATGCGCCCACGGCGACACCATAAGGAGTTTGTATGTCAATTAAAGCTGATCGCTGGATTAAGCGCATGGCTCAAGAGCATGGCATGATCGAGCCATTTGTTGATGGGCAAGTGCGCGGCGGAGTCGTTTCGTATGGCTTATCGTCGTATGGCTACGATATTCGAATTGCTGATGAATTTAAGATTTTCACCAATGTTAATTCGGCAATTATCGACCCCAAAAACTTCGATCCGCGCTCGTTTGTCGATGTTAAAGCTGATGTGTGTATCATTCCACCAAACTCGTTTGTGCTTTGCCGCACGATCGAATACTTCCGCATTCCGCGCAATGTGTTGTGTGTTTGTGTCGGCAAATCGACCTATGCCCGTTGTTTTAGTGGCGATACACGAGTTGCGCTGGTTGATGGCACCAACCCAACCTTGGCCGAAATGGCCAAACGTTCAGAGCAGGGCGAGTTATTTTGGGGCTATAGCATTGGGCCAAATGGCCGAATTATCGTGACCCTGCTAGAGCAACCGCGCTATATCGGTCGCGATAGCTTGCTAGAAATCACGCTTGATAATAATCAGACCATTCAATGCACACCCGATCATGAGTTTATGCGCCGCGATGGCACGATGGTGCAAGCAGCAAATCTACGCCCAAATGATTCATTGATGCCATTGTATCGCCAACTTTTTCGCGGCTATGAGATGGTCTATCAATTGATTAATGGCCATTATTTCCCAACCCATCGCCTAGCCGATGAGTGGAATATTCGCCATAATATTTACGCCGATCAAGCCAATACCCATCGCCAGCTGCGCCAACCAGCAACTTCTCAATCGATCTACACGTTAAATGATCAGCGTAATCAAACGAACCAGCAGCATTATCGCCAAGCGCTACCTATACAAAACTCACAGCAACCAGTCAATCACAAAATCACCGCGATCAAGGAATTGGCTGGCACGCACGATGTTTATTGTTTGTCGGTGCCTGAGGCTGGTAATTTTGCGCTTGATGCAGGGGTTTTTGTTTCAAATTGTGGTCTGATCGCGAATGTAACGCCCTTCGAGCCTGGTTGGGAAGGCTATGTGACAATCGAAATTAGCAATACAACGCCCTTGCCAGCCAAAATCTATGCCAATGAAGGGATTGCCCAAGTGTTGTTTTTCGAGGGTGACGAGTTGCCAGAAGTGGCCTATGACGATCGTTCGGGCAAATATCAAGGCCAAACTGGCGTGACCTTGCCACGAATTTAATTCATTAATTTGGCCATTTTAATAAATCAGCATACAATACAAACAACCACCATGTTCGTGGTAGCGAGGAAGTGAATACTTTATGCTGGTAACAGGTGTTGATTTAATCGAGATCGACCGGATCAATCAAGCAGTATCACGTTGGGGTCAGCGTTTTGCCCGTCGGGTTTGGACTGAAGCAGAATGGTTGCGCTGTCGTGATAGTGCTCAGTCGTTAGCGGCACGTTGGGCGGCCAAGGAAGCCGCCGCGAAAGCCCTCGGTGTTGGCCTCAAAGGGATCGGCCACCCTGCATGTGCCGTCGCATGGCGTGAAATCGAAGTTGCTAACGACACTCAAGGCAAGCCAATGTTGCGGCTCCACGGCGCAGCCCAACAACGAGCCAACGAACTAGGCATTCGCCATTGGTCAGTCAGCCTTTCGCATAGCGGCGATCAAGCGATCGCGTTTGTGGTGGGCATGGGCTAGATCAAACGGATCGTAAACTACCACGCCCTTTGTGGGCGTGGTTTTAGGTTGTAATGGATACCCCCCTAGCCCCTCCTTTCAAGGGTACATTGTTCACCAGCATTGCGGATCACCACCCTTCCGTCCCGCCTCAAGGCGGGAAACGTCGGGGGCTTTAATCCCCCGACACCCCCTCAAGGATATGTGGTGGTGAACAGGCATCCACCGATGAACTACGGGATTGGTGGTTCACAACGGAAAACGACTAAAAACCTTCCCTTGTAAGCTAGCCCCGCTCCCGCCGCAGTGGGCGAGGGGTTGGGGGTGAGGGAACTCGGCTAAAGGCTAATTGAACTCAGTTGCTTGATAATCGCTACGGTTTTGATGCTGACCGTGATCACTTGTTTGAGCAGGCGTACAATCGCCTCAGGATCATCAAGGTCGTTGGGATCGCTGGTGATGCCGCTGCGCTTGTCGGTGCTCACTTGATATTGGTCAATCACCCATTCGAGCGCCGAGCGGTTGCCCAAGCGATAGTCGTAAACTTCGGCGGGAATGCCTTCAAGCGTCAAGGCTTGGTTGTAGTTGATTGCGCTTTTGTCGCGGCTTAATCGCATTTTCTCGACCCGCCATGTCCATGGTACAGCGCGATTTTCGCTGTGCTTGAGTTTATATTCGGGTTGTTGTTCGTAGTTCAGGTGCAATTCGGCCAATTGGCGACCTGCCGCGCTTAGTTGTTCGATTTCGCTTGGCGCAAGCAATGGGATGCGCGGTAGCTCAAGTTTGAGGTTGGCAGCATAGCGCTCACGATAGCTTGGCACGTGCAATAACCCATAGACGTAGTAGAAAATCGCCCATTTATCGAAATTGGGGTTGCCAGTATGCGTTTGAAAATGCTGTAATGCCCAATCGCTAATGTTCTCGCGCCGATTGCTGCCATCTTCGTCGTAAATGTAGAATGGGAAGCACTGAGATCCACCTTGAGGTTGCATTTCAGGGATGAGATTAGTCATTAGTGTATACATTGGTATTTCCGTACCAGTTTTAACTTGAATCAAAAGATTCTCTGATTCTTGTAAAGATGAGGGGAATATTTTATATTGACTATATCTTCTTTGATTAAGAATCGAATCAAAATATAAGAACTTTTTTACAAAAGGACGATAGAAAGATTTCCTAATTTTATTCTTATCAAAATTGATATCTACATTTTTGATTAAAGCATTTTTTAGCAAATCTGTCCACTTTATTTTAGTTTCATCATTATTAACAAAACTATCAACATCAGGTTTATTATTTTTTAACCAACGGAGCTTTTCATAATCATAAAATAATAGCATATTCTTGATATTTATTTCTAGAGCTTCTTGGTTAAAGTTGTATGCCCAAGCATCGCGATTGGTTGAAACGCCCAAACTATAAGTATTGAAAATCGTCGATTCTGCGCCAACGCTGCCAGAGCGAGCCTCTTTGCTGCCAATTGGTACAAATGTGGCGAAATCGTCGCTCATGCCCTCGGTGATCCATGTGCCATTGTTGGTAGGCTGCAATTGTTGCCAAGCAATCGCCCGATAATCGGCGTGCTGGTTGAGATAACTATATTTCTCACCGCGCCGCCACCATTCATCCAAACGGGCATAATGCAACTCGGCCTGTTGGCGCTGGGGATATTTGGCGCGATTACGAATCAATAAGGTAATGGCCACGCTTACCTGAATGCCAAACACATTGTGGGTTGTGCCCGAAAGCTTGGGATTTTTGCGCACATTGCCGCCCAAATCGAGCACATAGATGCTGGTAAAATCCTTCAGCAACTCCTTGCGCATGCCATCGAAGGCAATTTGCTCGACAAACGAGCCATTGCTGACATAGGCAATCACCCCATCGTTATCGCCGAGGCGATCGGTAGCCCAACGAAAAAAGCGCGAATACATATCATAGAGCTTGGTTTGCAACGATGCTTTCGACGATTTGGCATAGGTTTGGCGAATTCGCGCATCGACATGCGGATATTTACGATTTTTATTATTATCATTTTCATTTTGCTGGCCGACGTTATAGGGTGGATTGCCAATAATCACAAAAATTGGTGCATCTTGCTGTTGTTGCACCCGTTGAGCATTTTCGGGCACAAACATCGAAGCTTGGCGCTTATTGGCTTCCATCTCTAAAGTATCGGCAAAACAAATGCCTTCAAATGGCGCATAATTCTGGGTGCGATCATAAAATTCATGTTCAATATTTTGGGCCGCGATGTAATAGGGCAACAGCAAAAGTTCATTACAATGCAACTCATGGCGATATTTATGCTCAAGCGTGCTATTTTGCAATTGATTCAAAATTTCGAGCATAAACGTACCTGTGCCAACGCAGGGATCGAGCACATGTACCCCTTTATCGCTCAAACTAGAATCGAATTGATCGCGCAATAATTGCTCGACTGACGCAACCATCCAGCGCACAATCGGCGCAGGCGTATAGACAATCCCGTGCGTATCGGCGATATCAGTGGAATAGCCTTGGAAAAACTGCTCATAGACCGTATTTAAAAAGGTTGACTTCTCGCTATAATCGCTGATCGTTCGGGCCGAATTTTCAATCGCCTTATAAAAATAATCGAGGCTAGCCAAAAACTTATCGCGGCTAAATGCGCGTTTGGTTAATACCGCAATTACTTTTTCCAATTCGGCGGCGATTGCATTACGGCGCACAAAATCGGGGTTATCGAAAACCGAGCGAAAAATCCGTTCAGTCAACAAATGCTGAATCAACATCTCCTCGACTTGCTGCTCACTGGTTTGGGGGTTGAGCGAACTTCGACACAGCGCCACAAAACTATCGAACGCCAGTTTAAAATCGCGGCTATGCTTTTGCTCGTTGGCAATAATTTCGGCGACACTGGCGGCCAAATCAGGAATTTCACGCCGAAAGCGAGCGACCGCCAAGTGAAAATCATCGACTTGTGGCTCGGTATAACTAAAAAATGCTTCGAGCAAGCGCACCAACTGGCGGTCATCGTGCATATCGATGCTCAACACCCGCTGATTATTTTGGTATAACACCGCTTGGCGGCTATTTTCAAATAAACTATTTTTGGTGGGATAGCCTGCGCGGAGCTTATTGCTAATTTCGCGTTCCAAATCATCGGCGGGATCTTTAGCTTCCCAAATGCCACGGCGCAACTTGAGGCTATCGCGCAGTTCGCCATCGAAGCGCAGCGCTTTGCGCGAACCGAGGGCCAGAGTTTGCTCAGCAACTAGGGTCATACCCCAAGCGCGGCCAGCCTCGCTCAACAAATTTTGAAAGGCATTGCGAATCGCACCTTCGTTGAGACCACCAGCCTTCATCACCCGCGCCAATTCAGCACGATAGGTATTCAGCACCTTGGGGGCAATCGTTGGCATAACAACTCCCTATTCACTACGCACACTTGTACGATTATAGCATAGGGCGATGTCGGATGTTTGTGCTTTTTAATAACTTTCGCGCTGATGCAAGCCATGCTCAACTGCCAACAAAGCTGCTTGGGTTCGATCAGCGACATCGAGCTTGGATAAAATGGTGCTAACGTGGTTACGAACCGTGCCCTCGGAAAGCCGCAATTGATCGGCAATGCTGGCATTGGTGTGGCCTGTGGCAATCAAATTGAGCACTGCTAGCTCGCGCTCAGTCAAACGGCCAGTTAATTGGCTGGCTGGTGGTTGATTGCGCGAGTTGGCAACTTGGCTCAGCAGGCGGGCAGTCACATTGGGGTCAACATAGGCTTTGCCCGAAACTGTGCCACGAATCGCGCTGACCAAATCGATATGGGCCATATCCTTGAGTAAATAGCCTGCCGCACCAGCCCGAATTGCCTCAAACAACCACTCATCATCATCGTAGGTAGTCAACACTAAGATTTTAACCAGTGGCTGGGCTGCGCTAATTTGGCGCGTAGCCTCGATGCCATTCATAATCGGCATTTTCAGATCCATCAAAATCAGGTCTGGTTGCCAATCTGCGCTAAGTTGCACCGCCTCACGTCCATTGCTGGCGACTGCAACCACCTCAAGATCAGGCGCGAGATTCAGCATAATCGACAGGCCATCGCGCACAACCGCCTGATCATCACAAATTAATAGTTTGATCATTGCTCAACCTTTTGTTGTAAAGCGTAATTCGACCAACGTGCCCAGCCCAAACTTGCTACTGATGTTGAGTTGGCCGCCCAACTCAGCCGCTCGCTCATGCATGCCTGCGATGCCAAAATGATCAGCGCCCACAATCAATGTTGGTTCAAAGCCACAACCATCATCGCGCACTGTCAAACTTAATTCAGCCCCAACGCTGCTTAATTGGATACTCAAGTGTTGGGCATTGGCATGGCGAATCGCGTTGCGAATTGCCTCTTGGGCCACACGATAGATGCAAGTTTCAAGTTCAAGCGCGAGTGGCGGTAGCTTTGGCGTAATAGTCAGCTCAAGTTCAATCTGAGTTGTACTCGCCAATTGTTCAGCCAACTGCTGGAGCGCCAACACCAAGCCCAAATCATCCAACGGGCGAGCGCGAAGGGCTTTGAGAGCCAAGCGGGTTTCTTGCAAGCCATGGCGGGCGGCTTCGAGCGCCGAATCTTGCAGCTTATGGCTGGTGGCTGGCTCAATTTCACGGTAGAGTTTGGCGGCTTCGAGCTGCACAATCAAGCCGCTTAGGGCATGGGCTAGGGTATCGTGTAACTCGCGGGCGACACGGTTGCGCTCACGGCTGATTGTTAAACGTTCTTGAGTGCCGGCATAATCACGTAATTGCTCATGGGCTTGGATTAACGCCGCATTTTGCAGCCGCAAACGTTGTACCAAAGCTGATAGCGCATAGCCAAACACCAAAAACGTGCTAGTTTGAACAATTGTGATTGCCACCGCTGAGCTAAACCGAGGTTCGCGCAGCAAAATTGGCAATAAAATTAATGCCCCGGTTGCAAAACAAAACCAGACCACCTGCCGCCAAGTATATTGCCAAGCCACAATCACCACTGCCACACATAGCATCGGGCACAAACGCATCACGACTAAGCCTGGCTCGGTAGTAATTGGGCCAGGCCCGCTGGTAATTAATGGGGTCAACAGAATTGGCACAACCGAAATCAACCCAATAATCAAGGGCATAAACACCCGCCCCAAACGCTGTTGCGCTACATCCCAAGTTGCTAAACCAAAAACCACTCCCGCCAAGGTGATATGAATCGCATAGTAGAACCATGGCAAGGGGCTCGTATCAGGGCGCGACATCAACGAAACCCAATCAAGACCCGTTAAAATCAAAAAATAGCTAATCCAAAGCAAGGCCACACTTTGTAGGATGCGTTTGATCGATAGGCCACCACTGAATTGCTCAGCTTCATCGGCATGATTGAGGCTGGGCAGAGCTTGGGTTTCTGCTAGTGGCAGACGTTTGGCAGAATCTTGGAATAACATAGGCGTTCCTTGCAGTGGTGGCGGGTTATCTACTTCTCGTCGGAAATTGATTTCGAGTGATTTGGTATTCAATCCGTTCCCTCACCCCAACCCCTCGCCCACTGCGGCGGGCGAGGGGCATTCCACCAATTATGCCAGGACGCTTCCCCCTCTCCTCGCTTGGCGGGAGAGGGGGCTAGGGGGTGAGGGCATTCCAACCGTCGCAAAAAATCTATCAACCCTCAGGCCATTATAGCATGGCGGTTTGCGCCCTAGCAGTGCCAAATGTCACCATCCGCATGCCCCAAACAATGACAAATGTCATCCCCCTACTTTGGTCAAATAATGACATTTTGCACTCAAAAATTAATCAGCGACCGTGTATACTCCGCAAACGTTATCAGCCTTACACAATCGTGCTGCCCAAATTGGGCTAGTTTTGCCACATTTGCCTTAACTTGGTGGCTGTTAGTTGTGTTGCGTCTCTATCACGGCTTTGGAGGTTCCATGCATATTCGATCATCGCGCTCGTTGATTGTCCGAGCAACTTGGCTAGCGCTATTGGCGCTGCTACTCAGTCCGTTTTTGCTTGGCTGGCTTGATCAGGCTGCAACGCCGCAAACGGCGATCGAACGCGCATGGGAATTGGCCGGAGCCAGTGGCAGCTATCGTTATCAAGCGAATATTGAGCAAACAACCTATCCAGTTGCCGCGATCACCAGCGCTGGCCGCGAACCGCAAATCGATCGTTTGGCGCTCGAAGGCCAAGTTGATGCAACCACCAATTATCTCGAAATGCAGCTTTGGAATAGTGCCGATCGCAATCCAGCTAAAGCCCATTCGCTGCGCCTGCTCGAGGGCAAGGTTGAACAACGCCAAGGGCTGGGTCCATGGCAAGCAGGCGATCTGCAAGATCTCAACGGCATTGCCCCTAGCGGCAATTTGCTAAGCTTTTTGATCGGGGCTGACGATGTGCAATTACTGGCCCAAGAATCCCGCTCGTTTGATACAGCCGCTGGAGCAGCCCTCGATTTAACCTTAACTTACGAGCATTATGGCTTTACACTCGATGGCATACGTTTGGCCGAAAAACTTGGGCCAATGCTGGAAGCTCAAATCCGCGCAAGCCGCAATGTTCCGGCCCATGTGGTGCTCGATGCTGGGCGAGCCTATCGCGATATGCAGGGCCACGGCGAAATTTGGATCGACCAAACTGGCCTGCCCCGTCGGATTGCCTTAACCCTCGAATTTCCGGCGCAATCAGGCCAAGGTCGCTCGACAGCGACGATTGTTGGCGATTATAGCGGGTTTGATCAGAGCCGTTTAGCCTTGGCAACCACGCCATTTAGCGCCAACCCAATCAATTGGCTCAGTTTTCGATTAACTGAGCAATTGCCAGCTTTGCGCTTGCTCGTGTTGCAAATGGTAAGTATTGGGCTGGTGCTAGCGCTGATTGGCTGGTGGATGCGGCGCTTGCACAACCGTAAAATTCATGCCTTCACCGTGGGTTTGGTGATTATTTCACTGCTCACAATGCCTTTGTTCCGTGCTGATCTCACGGCGGCCTTTGCTGCCGAACAACAAACCGAGCAGGCTAAATACGATCAACAACGTGCGCAGCATGAAGCGTTGAGCGAGGCCGTTGCTGCCCAGCAAACCAGCAATTGGAACCCCCACCAAAATCCGCGTAGCACGCAACCAAAAGCGGCGCTGCCCGATGCCGATTTAACGGCGTTGTTGCAAGCCCGCCCAGAATTGGCGTTGCCAAGCATGCTGGCCTCAAGCGATCCGACCGATAGCGATGGCGATGGCTTAACCGACTACGATGAAGCGATTTGGGGGGCTTGCCCAAGTGCCAGTTCCAGCAGCGCTGATTGTATTGGAGTCGCCGACTCGACCGATAGTGATGGTGATGGGCTGAGCGATGGGATTGAAGTTAATCAACTTGGCACCTTGCCCGACGAAGCCGATAGCGACGGCGATTTGCTTGATGATCAATTGGAAGTCGCCGGGTTTAGTTTTGGTGGCACGCAATGGTATCTCGATCCCTATGCCAGCGATAGCAATAGCGATGGCTTGACCGATGGCATGGAGTGTCAAGTCTGGGTCGAAATTTCCAGCGATTATGATCCAACGGCAGCCTGCCCCGATGCTGATGCTGATGGCACACCCGATGTGTTTGACCTTGATAATGATAATGATGGGGTCAACGATGCGGTTGATAATTCGCCCAATGGCGTGATTGCCCAAACCTTCAACGGCGATACACCACTTGAACTAAGCATTAATCAACTTGAAACTGACAAGCCGGTCTATGTTGATTTTCAAATTACCCCAACCAATGCCGACCATCTTGATTATTTTGGCACAGTGCTCGATTGGCCAACTGGCGATAGTGCAGGCCAAATTCAGCGCCACTTGGAAACCAACTTTGCCAACACCGAAAATCTGACCTTGCGCAGCAGCGATACCAACGCTGCCAATGGCGATGTTCGGCTTGTGCCAATGCTGCAAATTCGCATGCCCTACACCAGTGGCCACTACGCCAATTTGCCAATCAATGCCAGCTACAGCGGGATTGATCGTAGTTTGGAGATGGCGGTTGATAACTGGCTCGATAGTAGCGCCATTGATCGTTATGATCTGAGTGTTTACGATTCAAACAGCGGCGATGGCGACCTTTTGGCCTATCTGCCAGTCAGTTATGTTTCCGATGAAAGCGATGGTGGGGTGGTTGGCTTTGCGGCGCGGATGTTCTATCAACCAAGCCAAGGCAGCAACGGCCTAGCAACCTGGGGCGCAGCCCATGAAATTCGGCTGGTTTGGTTGGTCGAAATGTTGACCGATAGCTGCACGGATGACACCGACCTCAGCACCTGCGAAGATAGTTATGCGATCATCCAGACCTATTACGATGAGTGGAAATTGGCTGGCCTGACCGTAACCGAGGAGCATGGCACCGATACCGCAATTGTCTACGAAAACCCGACTGAGGATACCAATCTCGCACTCGATAGCGATTTGTGGGTTGCCAGTTGGAACATGAGCAACAGCTTTTTGCGCGGTCGCGATTGCTCAAGCATCAATGGGAGTGGCACATGCACCAGCAACGGCAGCCGCGATGTGACGATCAGCAATTTGGCCAGCAGCATTGATGGCTGGGCAGGCGGCGCGGCCAATCATGGCTTGGCTGTTCAAACGTTTAGCTATAGCCACAACGACGATTATGTTGAAGATTTGACGATCACGCGCACCGCTGAATTGCTTGATAGCGTGTTCACGCCCTATGCCAACCAAACCAATCCAACCTTGCTGTTTGCCAGCGAACATCGCAGCCGTTCGGTCAATGTTGATGACAGCACAATCAGCAGCGCGGCAGTTAGCCTAGATTTTGATGCCGATGCTGTGCCGTTGGTGACCGCAGCCAGCATGAGTTGGGCACCCTATCAATATACTGATGGCGTTTGGGGCAATTACGATCCTGAGCAATATTTGTTGCTGCTGAACACCCTGATGACCAGCGACGAATTTTTTCAAGGCGATGGCTCAAGTACAAGCCTCGATGAAATTAGCGGCAAGCAAATTTGGGGCCAAAGCTATTATGCCGCCTTATTACAAGGCCTCTCGGAGAGCATCGAAAGCGATGGGGATCTGCTTTGGACGGAAAGCATTGAAGTTCCCGAAAGCGTGTATACTCCAGGTTGGCCTTCAGCAACGCCCAAAGGCTTTACCTTTATTGGTTCGGCCTACCTCAATACGATCATCGAATCGGTGAGCAAATTTGCCAAATACAAAGCCATGGGCTACAGCGGCTATAGCTTCTGGAGCGTGATCAACCATGCCTACAAAAAGGGCTTTACTCAATATACCTTTTCCTTTGAGCGCTTGCTGCAAAACAAAAAGAGCCTGGCGTTGCATGGCCTGATTGGGGTAACCACAATTGGCTTGGCAGTTGGCGCAACCTTGTTTGCGGTTGGCTACCTGACTGGCGATGATACAACCTTCCAAGCGGGCTTGTATATTCTGAACGCGGCAACGATTGTTGGGGTTGGTTTGTATATCGCCAATATGATGCATAAATTTTATACGCTCTACCAGAGCGGCATGGGCGTGACCGCGATTCTTAAATCGACAACCATGGCTAATTTTAAGGCGGTGGGTAAATTAGGCTTGGTGCTCGGTACAGTTGTGCCATGGATCATCTTCCTCTCAACATCGGGCAGCGTGCTTTGGAAAATGATTACGACTGGTGAGGGCGGCAGCATCGCGCTCACGGTCTATGTGGCCTATACCCTCGCCAGCACGATTATCACGGTCTTGATGTTTGCCTTGGAATATGTGCCCGGCATCGGTCAAGTCTTTTCGTTCCTCTTTTTGATGGTCTATTTTGTCGATGGGATTTTAGCGATTTTTGGCGTGCGCACGGTGCAAGATCGTATGACTGAAGCGCTTGCCAAGTTGCTCTACGATGTTGATATTGTGATTAAGAATATGGATTCCTCGGATCGCTTACAGATCGATATTGTGGATCGCAGTTTGGCTGAGCCTGAAGCGGGCTTTGTGGTCTCCAACAGCATCACCTACACCATGCGCGTGACCAATACGTTGCGGTATGGAACGCAATATTCAGCATCCGATGCCAACAAAGCTTCGTTCCTGTATACCCTCGACGATGAGCCAGTTGATTATCACGATCAAATTAGCAAAGGCGATATGCGCGGCGATTGGGATGCGATTGGTGGGCGCAAAATTCGCTTGAGCAAAACGATTGTTTCGGTCGATGCTTTGGATTTAGATCGGGTTGGCACGGGGATTAATCGCTCGTTCGATGGCTTGCTCTATTTGAATGAAGCCTATCAACTGCCCTACACTGGTTGCTGGCTTGATGCCTTCAGTTGTAGCACCGAAACCTTTGGCGGCTCCAGCGAATTGAATATTGGCGCAAGCGAAACGCTGGATATACTCCCATCCACGCTGAGCGAATTCTATGCAATGGAGTGGAATGATCGCGGCCAGTTGAGCTTCCCCAGCCAGCGCGATCACGATGGCGATGGCTTGTTCAGCGTTGCTGCGGGCGGAGTTGACCCCGATGATTTGACCCGCGATGCTGATGCTGATTTGTTACTCGATACCTACGAATTGGCGCAGGGCACTGATCCTGAAGCAATCGATACTGATGGCGATGGGCTTGATGATGCCCGCGAATTGACCCTTGGCACCAACCCATTGCTCAACGATAGCGATGGCGATGGGCTTGATGATGGCACTGAAAGCGCAACTGGTTGGCTGATCAGCTACAGCGATGATTCGGGCAATCGCAGTTATACCCGGGTTTGGTCAAACCCCAATGTTGGCGATATTGATGACGACGGCTTGAACGATTTGCAAGAATTCGTGTATGGCTTCAACCCGTGGGTTGCCACCGATGCCTCGTTGATTGATACCTTGGTGCAATTTGCCGACATGGACGTGAGCGAGAGCGATGCCGCCGCAGTCTTGCTACGGCTTGAGGAAAGCGCCGATGCAAGCGTATTTGCCAATAGCGCTAGCACCAGCAATTTTAGTTGTGGTAGCACGTCAACCTGCCCAATCGCGGCCCAACCTGGGCGGTATGGCAATGCGGCCACCTTCGATGGTGTAAACGATTATCTCCAAACGAGTGTGAGCCTCGCGCCAACAGCCTATACCCAAGCAGCCTGGGTTTATCCAACCAGCTCTGATAGCAACTTCCATGGAATTGTAGGTTATCATGGCGGGATTCTGGCACAACGAGCACCCAGCATCTACATGTTTCAAGCGGGACGAGTGCAAGTTGGCTTCGGCGATGGGACGAATTGGAATAGTTTGTCAACCAGCGGAGTGGTGCTAAGCAGCAATACCTGGAGCCACATCGCTACGACCTTCGATGGCACGACCATGCGGTTGTACATCAACGGGGTTGAGCAAGCCAATTCGGTAGCTGCCGCTGGCAAAGTTCCCTATCCCATCAGTACCTTGCGAGTTGGTCGAATCGATAACTATTTTCAAGGTTCAATCGACGAAGTAAACTTGTTTGATCGGGCGCTCTCGGCTAGTGAGGTGGTGGCGCTCAAAGATGGCCGCTACAATCCGAATGATTTGGTTGTGCAGCCAGGCGCGGCCTTGAGCTATTCAACCAGCGTCAGCAATACCCTGGCAGCTCAAGGCATTCATGGTCAACTCATTGGCACGACCAGCGCTAGTGACCCGCTGCTAGCCCAACCAAAAATTGCCTTACGTTTTGAAGAGAGCGATCGCAAGAGCGGTTTTAGCCCAGCTTCCGGCGAGAGCGAAGCCGCGACCTGTGTTGGCATAAGCTGCCCTACCAGCGACTTGGTAAGCGGCACTGATCGCTCAGTGGCCTTCGATGGCGTTGATGATCAGCTTGCGATTGGCACGCTGGCGTATGAAAATGCCTTTCAAGCCTCAACCTTCTCGTTCAAAGTCAAATTGAATGCGCTGCCTAGTGCTGGCAAAACCATGAGCTTGATCGCAACTGAATCAACTCAGGCCTATGGGTTGAATGCTTCAGTCAATAGCAGTGGCAAGTTGGTTGTTGGATTAAATGATGTTAGCCCAAGTTTGACTGGCGTTATCACCATGGCCACCAATACCTGGATTACAATCACGATTAATGTTAATGATAAGCAGTTGCGGGTTTATCAAAATGGCACGCTCGATAGTGGGCTGAATAACAATGTGCGCTTGCGCTTAGTGGTTGGCGCTGGCAAGTTGGGCAATAGCATCGATGGGGCTAGCCCGCTGCATGGCAATCTCAACGATATCAGCATTATCAACAATAATGCTGAAACCGTGTTTGCGCTTGGTTTTGATGAACATAACACCAGCAGCCTGCGCACCAGTTTTGCCAACACTGCCAGCGGTGGTAGCATCGTAACCTGTGCCTCAACCGCAACCTGCCCAAGTTTGACCGCAGGTGCGACCAACGAAGGTCTGCTTTTTGATGGAACCGATGATTATTTGCCTTTGCCCGCAGCGGTAAGTAGCGCGGCTGGCACTAGCGGCTCATTCAGCTTCAAACTGAAATTGAGTGCCTTACCAGCCAGCGGCTCTTATTATTATTTGCTTGATAATGCTTGTTCTAGTTCAGGCGGAGCAGGCTACTGTTTACGAGCCTATATCGACTCAGCAGGCTTGGTCACATTTGGCTTGATCAACCGAACGTCGAGCAGCGTGGCGTTTGGCCCATTCTCGACAACTGCTTCTGGTGGGTTTAGCGGCAAACTTGGTAGCTGGGTTACCGTGACAATTAGCTGGAGTTTGGCGGCAGCGGCTGGCGCAACCAGCAATTTCGCAATCGCCACAACCCATAATGGCACCACCACCACCGCCACCAGCAGCGGCACCAGCACCTACTGGCCATTGATCACGACCGATAGCAATGCGCGGTTTGGCCGCCGCGTTGGTGGCACATTGCCGCTCAAAGGTGCGCTCGATGATTTGGTGGCAACCAGCTATAACCTGAGTTTTGATCAACCAGCCTTCAATGTTGAGCAAATTAATCAGGTTAACGATGGGCGGGTCGCAGATTGTGTTAGCTTCTACAGTTGCCCCGCAACGAACAGCGCTGGCAAATTTGGCGCAGCCCTTAACTTCGATGGTAGCGACGATTATTTGCTGCTTGATCATACAGTTGCCGATGATTTTACGATCGCTTTTTGGATGCAATCGAGCCAAGCCACGGGCAGCGCTAGCGCTTGGTGGCAAGGCAATGGCTTGATCGATGGCGAAGTTGCTGGTAATGCCAACGATTTTGGCATCGCCCTTGGTGATGGCGGCAAAATCTTGTTTGGGGTTGGCAATCCTGCTGCTGGCGATACAACTCTCAAAGGTGGGAGTGTCGCCGATGGCGCTTGGCATCATGTGGTGGCGACCCGGGTCAAGCAAACTGGGGCAATGCGTTTGTATGTTGATGGCGTGCTAGTCGCTAGTGGCACAGGCAACACTGCTAGTCTGAGTGCGCCGCCCTATCTGCGCATCGGCATGATCCAAACTGGCTACAATGCCTATGCTGGCTTGCTCGATGAAATTGTGATTGTGCCAGCAGCGGTTGATTTGGCTGGTGCTCAATTGCTGATGCAAACCACCTATCCAATCATCGACATCGCCGAAGATGTGACAACCTTCCAACTGAATGCGCTTTCGGCCAGCAGCATCAGTGCCATCGCCAACGTCAGCAGCAACGCAGTCACCAGCCGTCATACATTTACCCACGAAGTTGAGGCAGCGATTGATTTGCAATCGGCGATTGATTATCCGGTGACTGATAGCAACGCTGCCAACTTGCCGATCTTACTGCCGTTCGAAGAAGTGCCAGGCGAAACCAACTTTAGCAACTATGGCACAGTCACAGGCTATAGCCAAAACAACGAAATGAAATCGCCAACCTGCTATAGCTCAATTGGCTGCCCAACCGCTGGCTTGCCTGGGGTAGATGGCCGTGCCGCCTACTTCAATGGCAGCGGCGATTGGCTGAGCTGTACGTATTCAGGGGTTTTGGGCTTGCCCTGTGCTTGGAACGAGGTTAATATTCGCACAGTGGCCGCGTGGGTCAAAGCAGATCGCGGCACAATCGCCGATTTCCGTGGCTCGATCGGGGCCAACGGAATCGAGTTGGATTTCAATAGTTTCAAGGTGACCGTCAATAGCACCACCTATCGAATTGCGATCGACTTGCCTGAAAATGAATGGGTGCATGTTGCGGCTACGGTTGATATGACCAGTCGAATTGCCAACGTTTATGTCAATGGAGCCTTGTATGGCTCGACCAGCCTTGGCAGCACTGGCACATACAGCGGTAGTTTCCCATCGATCGGCGCAAATCGAGCTGGAACCTTTGGCAACCTTGGAGCTGATGGCGATTTCTTCCATGGCTATATGGATGATCTGCGCGGCTATACCGTAACCCTCTCAGCAAGCCAAATCAAACAACTCTACAGCGAATCAGCTCCGGCCATGGCCTTTACGTTTGATGCTGATGCTAGCAGTGCCAGCACGGTGATCGATACCTCGGTCAATCGTTATGCTGGCGGGTTGCGCGGCTCAGTTTGTAACACCGTCACCCTGAATTCAGCCGATTTTGGCAATTTTGGCGCTGCTGGCATTAATATTCGCTTGGAGAGTACTGATCAACTGATCTTGAGTATGCCGCTGATCACAACCGCAGTGCAGCAGTTGAATCTTAACCTGCCAATTTGTGGTATCGATAGCCTCATTATTGAAGAAATTGCCAGCAATGGCACAACTTCGAATTATGGCGCGGTTAGCCTGAATGCGGCAAACTCGGGCACAACCTTCAACGTCAATCTTGGCCCATATCCAATTGACCATATTGTGCTGAATTATAGTTATGCCACGCCGACCAGCAGCAGCGCCCCCAGTCTGACCGCTGGCAAAATTGGCCAGAACATGACCTTTGGTGGTTCAGGCGTGATCGAAGTCCAAAGTCCAACTGCTATTTCAGCCCTCACCAGCACATTTACTCTGATGGGCTGGATCAATCCCGATGATGTTGCCGGCTTCCAGCAGTTGATCGCCAGCGGCACGGATGCCACGAGCAATAATGGGTTTAGCTTTGAACTGAACGACGATCTGTTGCAATTCAAAACCTTGGGAGTCAAAACCTACGCCAGCAGTGCCAGCGTGCGAGCCGGAATCTGGCAGCATGTAGCCTTGGTCTTCGATAGCAATTACGATGCCTTGTTCTATATTAACGGTACATTGCAACAAACGATCGATGGCTCTGCGGTCGCCAAGGCCAATAGCGACGATCCAACCTATATTGGCGGTAGCGCTAGCCCAATTGGCGTATTGCAAGGCTTTTTCCGTGGCCAACTCGATCAGCTAGCAATTTACGACCGCCAAATGACCACAGGCGAAATCTATAGCATCTATTTGCGCGATTTACGCTGGTATAGCGCCCGTAGCACAGTTGAACTTCAAATTGATACTGATGCGCCAGTCATCACCTTGCTTAGCGCTGCCGATTATCTGGCAAACCAACCAACAACCTTGGTGGTATCAACAATCGATGCGACTTCCGGCGTGCGCTTGCTTGATGTTGGAGTCAAACAGCCCAATGCCAGCAGCTACACCTGGTCGAGCGCTGGCCTGTGTGCCGAATCGCTCAGCGTCGCGAGCAATGCTGCTTGGTGCTACAACTTTGATCCAACCACTTTGGGCGGGGCAGGCAATTATAGTTTGCAATTCCGCGCTGTCGATGCCGTCGGCAACCAAACAATCTCACCAGCCTATAGCATGAGCGTCGATACCACTGCCCCGAATGCCGCTAGCAGCTATAACGAAACCTGGCAACAACTCAATGCCAGCAGTACTGATGAGCTTGCTTGGACGGTGGCACTCAACGGAACTGTCAGTGATCCAGGCAGCGGCATTGATCCAAGCTCAGTCCAACTAAGCCTGCTCGATAGCAGCGGAGCCTTGGCTGGGCTTGATCAAGCCCAAACTGCCACGGTGAGCGGCAATACCTGGAACATCAATTATGGCTTTGCCAACAAACGTCCATCTGGTCGCTATAGCCTAAGCCTCAGCGCTACCGACATGGTCGGTAATAATTGGTCGGGAATCGTTGGCAGTATCGTGCTTGATGGGCGTGCTCCCAGTATGCAGCTTGATCCAAGCATGCTCACATCACGGATTATCAGCACAACCCCAAATCTGAATGGCTTGCTGGTTGAGCAACCAGCTTGGGGCAGCGAAGTCGCGGCCTTCCACTTTGCCGAAGCCAGTGGCGCAACCAGCTTTAGCGATTACTCGGATACCAATCTGGCAGCTACTTGTAGTGCAAATGCCTGCCCAAGCGGTGTAAGTGGCCTCTTTGGCCGAGCGCTCAACTTCGATGGTAACAACGATAGCCTGACGATTGCCAGCACTACAACCCTTGATTTGAGCGTGGCAAGTTTCAGCGTGTGGGTCAAACCAAGTTGGGTTTCAGGCACATTGGGCTATACGCCAACGATTTTGGCCCAAAGCAATGCTAGCAATAGCAATTGGCGTTGGCAAATGAGCGCCGATTACCGCAGCATGCAATTAACCAATGGCAGTTCAATCACCAGCTTGCCACTCACCTTGGCCGCCAATCAATGGTCGCACGTGGCCTTAGTGCAAGCAGGCGATCGCTGGACTGGCTACTTGAATGGAGTTGCAATTGGCACGATCGAGCAAGCGTTTGGCTCAAACACTGGTTTGCCACTGCACATTGGCTCAAATGGCACAAGTCAGTTTTGGGCAGGCCAACTTGATCAACTAACGATCTACGAACGTGATTTATCGGCGGCTGAAGTCTATGCCTTGGCCCAAAACAAGGTCGCAGGGGTCAGCAAAGCGCAAGTTTGGCTAGCTCCCGACGAAACGATGCTACCAGCTAGCCCGTTGATCAGCTACGATTTTGCTGAAGTGCGTGGCGCAACCAGCTTTGCCGATGCGAGTGGCAATGGCCATGCAGCAACCTGTAGCAACTGTCCAATTGCCACCAATGGCTGGACTGATGCTGAGGCACTGAGTTTTGATGGAGTTAACGATGGCCTGAGCGCCACGATTACTAACAATCTGAGCTTGGCAAACTTTACCCAAGCAGCTTGGATTTATTCAACTGCAACCGATAATGGCTATCATTCAGTGATGGGTTATCAACCAGGCACGCTCAATCAGCATCGCCCACCAAGCATCTATATTACCCAGAAAACGCGCATTCACGCTGGGTTTGGCGATGGCAGCGTGTTCACATCATTGGAAACTGGCTCCGTCCTAACGCCTAATGCTTGGAATCACATCGCAACAACCTTTGATGGTCAAGTCTACCGTGTCTATGTCAATGGCACGGCAGTTTATACCTCGACGGCCAGCGCTGGTCGCACGCCCTATCCGGTTTCCAAGCTAGAGATTGGTAAGGCTGATACCTATTTCAAAGGCGCGATCGACCAAGTGCGCATCTATGATCGAGCACTTTCGGCCAGCGATATTGGGTTGTTGGCTTCAAGCTGGACGAATGCCAGCCTGAGCGAGACAAATACTGCTAGCGCCGATTGGAGTTATCAAATTCCTAATGGCTTGCAAGGCTTGTACAAACTGAGTTTGCGCGGCACCGATACATTCAGCAACACCGAAAGCATTACCACAATTTGGCGTGGGATGCTCGATAGCGTTGCACCTAACGTCTCGATTAGCGCTACGCATCAAGGCGGTGGCTTTGCTGCCTCAACGGTTTACACCATTACCGCCAGTGACATGTTCCTTGATCCAGCGACATTGATCACGCCATGCCAAACGACCAACAGCACGTTGAGCTATAACCAAATGGGCGGGGTTAGCTCGCTAATTGTGGCATGCAGCGTTGCAGGCCATCAGCAAGGGAACGTCAGTGCAACTGTTCGCGATTTGGCGGGGAACCAAGCCAGCATATCCTTTAATCTCCCAATGCCAAGCACCAGCCCAGCGATTTTGATTAGCAGTCCAACGGGCAGCATTACTGGAACTGCGCCGATCAGCATTACAGGGGGAGCGTATGCGCCGATTGGCATTCAAAGCGTGGCAGTTTTGATTAATGGTCAGAGTTTGAGCACGCTCAGCTATGGCGTTGGCATCACCAATACGCTTTGGGCCACAAATTGGCAGCCGCAAACGAGCGGGAGCTACACCATCACGGCGATGTTAACTGCGAGCGATGGCGGGGTTTACACTGATACAATCATGATCAGCGTGCACGAAGCCTATCAATTAACTGTCAACCGTGCAGGCACGGGCAGTGGCTCAATTAGCAGCGAGCCAACAAGCATCAATTGTGGTGATGTTTGTAGCGCCTATTTTGCCGAAAGTAGCGTTATCACCCTGACCGCCACGCCTGCAAGCAATTCCGTGTTTAGCGGTTGGAGTGGCGCGTGTAGTGGCAATAGCCTGTGTGTTGTGCCCATGACCCAAACGCAGAGCGTTACCGCCAGCTTTAGATTGAAGACCTATCCATTGGGCATTAGTTTTGCGGGCACTGGTGATGGCACGGTCAATATTCTGCCAAATGGCGTTAATTGTACCCGCCAAACCCCAGCCTGTTTGCTATTCTTCAATGCCGGAACCGTAGTGACCTTGACGGCTACACCGCTTGCGAATGCCAGCTTTAGTGGTTGGAGCGGCGATTGTAGCGGAACTGCAATATGTGTATTGACGATCGATCGGGCATATAACGTGTCTGCCCGTTTCGATCTGGTCACGCCAACACCAACCGCGACGGTCACAAGCACACCAACCAATACGCCAACCGCGACGGCTACGCCAACGACAACACCAACCGCCACCGCGACAACGACCAGCACGCTCACTGTTACACCAAGTCCAAGCGCTACCGCGACAACTACACCAAGTCCAACCGCAACGAATACGCCAACGGCCACCGCAACGGTGACAATCACGGCCACCGCGACGGCAACAGTAACGCCAACCCCAAGCGCAACGCCAACCCCAAGCGCAACGCCAACCCTAGGCGTAAGCGAATATCGAGTTTATCTACCGATTGCCATGCGCTAAATAGGGTTGAAAACTGGTTCTCGTGCCCTAACCCCCTCGCCTCTCGCCCACTGCGGCGGGAGAGGGGGTCAGCTTACGGGGGTAGGTTTTTAAGGATTAAGGAATGACGCATCACCGAACCAGCGGTATGATTCGGGGTATGAATAACCAATCAAGCTCCGTGAGGTCGTGATGCGTCATGCAGGATTATTAGCATGGGAAGCCGTCGTGTCATCGGATCGCCACTGAATCACGACATTGATTACGGTTTTGGCCTTCATGCAAGTCGTAGCCTTCGCGATTAAATTTCATCTTGTATCCTTGGAGCAATCAGGTTACCCTCGGCGAATCGCTAAGGCTAAACTACGAAACCAAGGATGCCTCATTGCATGTTCGGTATGCATCCGTTGCGCAAAGGCTTGACGATGCTCACTGGTACATCCAAGCTGATACAAATAGTTCCCTAATTTGAGTGCATCAATTGATTTTGGCTCACGCGGTGGAATGCTCATCGCTGGATCATCCCAACGCCAAGGCGGATTCCAATGCTCATATTTTGGCTGTTGATTGCCCAATTCAGACCACATTCGCCAATCTAGCGATACATTTCGAATCTGACGGGGAGCCAGCTGCTGCGTCCATGCAATCTCATGTTGCCAACGTAAGGTATTTGGGCTAGGTTTTTGTTTGATCGTAATGCCTACAAAATTTAAGCGCCGCAAAATCGCCGGCGCATCAAGCCCTTCATGACCAGCCCAATCAAGCCAAAGCTCTAGCAATGCGCCAAAAGTCCCCCCTGAGCAAACGAGATCAATCAAGCTAATCGACAAAGGCCGTTGGGCAATTTGGCGTGGAGTCAAACCAACTGCGGTTAAATAGTCATACATCGCAGGCAAAGCAGTCGGGTGTTTTCGTCGAATCTGTTCAATCGATTCGTCGTAAATTGAGATATTGACCATAGTGCAGCGCCTAGCCCACGGCGTATCAGCCAAAATCCCACGTAGATAATCAAACAAATTTTCTGGCGAACGGCCAATAAAAATCAGATCATTATCCCCAGCCTGGCCGAGTACGCGCACACAGCATGCTTGCAACGCCGCAATAAAGCTGGGTTTTGGCAATGGTTCAGGCTGCTCAAGTAAACTACCAAGCTGCTCATGTTTCGCAATGTTCCAACGAAATGGCTTACTCATTGATACCTGCTCAAGCTAGAAACAAGCAGGAGCATAGCACGGCGGTTTCGTTGGCAGCATCATTCTATGGCTGTAACAAGCCTCATGCTAAAGCTTGATCCACGAAGATCGAAACCGCGAAGGACGCGAAGAGCGCTAAGTTTGGTCAATCTGGTTTGCTGGGATTAAACACATTCCAAAATTTCAACCAACTCACAATTCGTGTGCTTCGCGGTTACATTTCACCTCTCACTCCTTACTAACTTAGAGGAATTTGGCGGTAATACTGCGTTGACAAGCTTTCAAGGCCAACGGTGGGCCTTCAAAAATAATTTCGCCGCCAGCGCTACCGCCCTCAGGCCCGATGTCGATAATCCAATCGGCTTGGCGAATAATATCCAAATGATGTTCGATCAGAATTACCGTATTCTTGAGATCAACTAAGCGATCGATAATCCCCATCAGCAACCCAATATCCGAGCGATGCAGACCTGTGGTTGGCTCGTCCATCACGTAAACGCTGGCCTTTTTGTGCAATTCGGTTGCCAACTTGAGCCGCTGACCCTCACCGCCAGAGATGGTGCTAAGTGGTTGACCAAGTTTCAAATAGCTCAAACCAACGTCGTTCATAGCTTGCAGCACAGGCTTGATCTTCTTTTCGCTGAAGAAATCGAGTGCTTCCTCGGCGGTCATATCTAACACATCGCTGATCGATTTGCCACGCAGCTGATATTCGAGCACTTCGGCTTTGAAACGCTTGCCTTCACAAATTTCACAGGTTGAGGAAATCCCTTCCATAAAGGCTAAATCGGTATAGACCAAGCCCAAGCCATTACAATTATCGCAACTACCGGTCGAGTTGAAGCTGAATAACGAGGCGCTCACTCCATTGGCCTTGGCAAAGGTCTGGCGAATATCATCCATAATTCCGGTGTAGGTGGCCGGAGCCGAACGGCTATTAGCAGTCACCCGTGATTGATCGATCACAATTGCATTAGGGTGTTGGCTCAAAAAGACTTCATTAATTAAGGTGCTTTTGCCTGAGCCAGCTACACCTGTCACCACGGTCAGCACGCCAGTAGGAATATTGACATTGACATTTTTGAGATTATGTAAATTGGCATTAACAATCGGCAAGTAGCCAGTTGGCTGGCGCGAATGCTGTTTGGTTGGCACTGCTTGCTGCAAATAGCGCCCAGTTAGCGTATTTGAACGCTTGAGATCAGCATAACTACCTTCAAACACCACCTCACCGCCGTGCACACCTGCGCGTGGCCCAATATCGACAATATGGTCGGCAATCGCAATCACATCGGGATCATGCTCAACCACCAGCACGGTATTGCCTTTATCACGTAACTGTTGCAACAAACGATTCAGCCGTGCCACATCACGCGCATGCAAGCCCACACTTGGCTCATCGAGAATATAGAGCATTTCGGTTAAGCTATTGCCAAGATGCCGAATCATCTTGACCCGCTGTGATTCGCCGCCAGAGAGCGTCGAGGTTTCGCGGCTCAAGCTCAAATAGCCCAAGCCAATATCCACTAGTTGCTGCATGCGCTCCAACAACTTGGCCGCCACCCGATCGCCAATTGGATCAGTAACATCAGCCAAAAAGCTAATCAAATCAGTCGCTTCAAAATCGGCTAATTCGGCAATGTTGCGGCCAGCAATCCGACAATTCAGCGCTGCTTGGGTCAAACGCCCGCCATGACAAAGTGGGCAGATTTGCGAGGAGGTAAATTGCTCAAACACCGCTCGATTGCGATCGGACATGGCTGCTGCATCTTTTTTGAGGTACATGCGCTCGAAACGTTCCAGCAAACCTTCATATTTCGAGCTAAATTCGCCCCATGAAACCTTAAGATCAGCGCCATACAAAAATGCTTGCAATTCCTGTTCGTTATAATCGCGAATTGGCTTATCGTTATCGAACAAACCAGAAAGTGGATACATCTTCCACATCCACTTGCCAACTTTGAATTCGGGATGCAAAATCGCGCCCTCATTCAGCGATTTGCTGCGATCAAGCAATTTATCCATATCCAGCTGAACCGTTTTGCCAATGCCTTCACATTCGGGGCACATACCTTGGGGCGTGTTGAACGAAAAGGCATAGCCAGGCCCAACATAAGGCTGACCAATCCGCGAGAATAGCAAGCGCAGCAACACCGCAATATCGGTGTAGGTTCCGACGGTTGAGCGCGAACCACCGCCAACCCGCTTTTGGTCGATGATAATTGGCGAGTTGAGATGTTCGATCCGCTCGACATCGGGCTGGCCATAATGCGGCAAAAAGCCTTGCACAAAAAAGGTAAAGGTTTCATTGAGTTGGCGTTGAGCCTCGGCGGCAATCGTATCAAAGACCAACGACGATTTCCCCGAACCAGAGACTCCGGTAAAGACTGTCACCCGTTGTTTTGGAATATTCAAGGAAATATTTTTGAGGTTGTTTTCGCGTGCGCCATACACCTCAATAAACGCTCGATCCTGCATCATCAGACTCCTTGATAACTACAAATCTCTGGTCGCTTAGTTCATGGCCTCACCCCACCCCCTCTCCCACTGCGGCGAGCGAGGGGCTTTTTGTTTAGTGGTTCCCCCTCGCCTGCTGGGTGGGAGAGGGGGTTAGGGGGTGAGGGCATATAACCACAATCACTAGCTCCGTAACGTGCTACACTTGTGATCCGAATTTATTCTAGAACATAGATGCAAGTGTAGGGAGTTTTAGGTGATCAAAGCTCCTTTTTACGCTCAAATTACCGATCAAAGTCTCAATTTTCATATGAGGGTTTAACATGAATGTTGGGCGTTATTTCCGCACCGTTGACCTAGCTAAAGCGATTAATGTCAGTGTTCAGCAGGTGCGTAATTACCAAGCTGAGGGCTTTTTGCCCAGCGTCGAACGTGGCTCCAACGGCTATCGCCAATATACCCAACACCATATCGATGCGCTCAAAACTGCCCATCAGGTGATCAAGGGTTATGGTTGGTGCAACGCTCAGCAAATTATGGCGGCATTGCATCAAGCCGATCATCAAACAGCGTTTAATCTGATCAACCAACATCATGCCAAGCTCGACACTATTCGTCAGCAGCTTGATCAAACTCTGACCTTGCTCAAAGCCGTTGCTGATCAACTGCCGCCCAGTCCACGCCACACCCAGCGCATCTTGGTCGGTGAGGCTGCTAAAGCGGTGGGTGTGCCCATCTCGGCCTTGCGCTTTTGGGAGCAACAAGGCCTATTGCAGCCGATTCGCCAAGCCTCAAACAACTACCGCTATTACGATGAACGCCAATTGCGCCGTCTACGAATTATCGTTTTATTACGTCAAGCTAATGCCGATTTTAGCTCGATTCGCACAACCTTGGAGACGCTTGATCAACAACAACCCCAACGGGCTGTCGCCGCCATCGAACAGCGCCGTGCCGCTTTGGCCCAACAAAGCTGGGAATGTTTACAAGCAAACACAGCTTTAGTGAGCTATATCCAAAGCTATTTGCCGCTGAAACCAATGAGTATTATTTAGTCATTACTTCAAATTATCAAGTTAATTATAGCACAAATGTTTCAAATATCTCATATCTAAACCACATTTACAGCAATTTTGGCGAAATTGAGCGAAGCGTGCAAAAAAAAATATGTTTCTGCATCTATATACAGCAGAGACTATTGGATAGCTTATCGGAGGAAACGCCATGACCCCTGAGCAAGAACAACGCTTCAACCAATTATTGGCTGAAATTCGCGATCCCTATGCCTCGTTAGAAGGCGCAATTCGCGAGTTAGAACAGCTGATTTGGACGTTGCAAAGCCAACATTCGATTTCAAGCCTGCGCGTGCGTCAAGCCAAAGTTCTCATTCAAATGATGCAATTAACCCTGCACCAGCAAATCCCCGCCAATCGGCGCTTGATTCAGGCCTTATGTGCCAGCGAAAAAGCTTTTGCTCCAACCCGATTGGCAATGTGTGCTTAGTCAATAAAGTAGATAAGGAGCCGATTTATGCAAATGCAAGGATTGTTGGCTGATTTATTTTTGAAAATCGATGCAATTAGCATGACCATCGCAGTTCAAGCTGATCTCTCAAGTGATGTCGATAGCCAAGTTTGCGCCTGTGCTAACCTTTTATTTGCCACCCTAACCAACGAAATCCCTTTTGATGAAACAATGACGACGGTTTTGGAGCAAATGGTTGCCCAATTTACGCCCCCAACGCCACCAACGTTGGCCGTTTAACCGAAAAAGCAGCAGCAATCACCACCATGATTGCTGCTGCTTTCAATCATTATCGGCTTGAACTTGGTTTATTGCTGTGGCACGGCGGCCAACAAATATTCCAACACATCAACCGCACTAAAGCCTTGGGGATGCAATTCGAGCAAGGCCGAGACAGTTTTGATATCATCGCCTAGCGTCACCAAGGCTTGCTCGGTATACTCTTTGCGTTGCTGAGGCATGCCGATATTGGCAAATAAGGCATTACACAAACATTTACGCCCAGTTGTATCGTTGATATCACCGCCCTTTTTGACATATTGATCGACTGGCTCGGCTGGACAGCGAAAGCCCATCGTACCATCTTCACGCGGGTAGGCCACTCGCAAATAACCCAAATCGCAGATCCGTGGCCGTTCTTTGTAGGTTGGCTCCAAAGCTAGCGTCGTATTGAGTTCGGCAACTTTAAATGGAAAACCGGTCGGTGAAGCCAAGGCATCAGTATAAATATTTAAGCTGTCATTGGCAATATCAGTCAACAACGATTGGCGAATCTCAGGGCTAAACCCTGAATCGTTGGATAAAGCGAAAGCTGTGCCAACTTGGATGCCAACCGCACCACTGGCCAAAGCTTCGGCCAAACGCTCAGGCGAACCATATGAGCCAGCCAGCCAGAAGGGCAACCCTAAATCTTGCAACTTGACCAAATCGACCACATCGCGCTGGCCATAGACTGGCTCACCGCGTTCATTGAAAACCGCTTGACCCCGTGGCGGAGCATTGTGGCCGCCAGCGGTCGGGCCTTCGACGATAAAGCCATTAACTTTACCAGTCGCTTTTTTGGCCAAGGCAATCGCCAAGGTGTTCGAGGCAATAATCGCCAAAAATTCTGGGCGTTTGAGCGACGCTGGCGGATTATCGAACATCTCACGTGGATCGAAATGCACAACTAATTTATCATCGGCCCCAGCTTGCTCAACGTAAATATTCAGGCTAGCAGCCTCGCCAACCGCAAACTGATCAAGCACACCAGGAATTTCACGCGGAATACCCGCACCCATCAGTACATAATCAACATCGGCCAACATTGCGCCATACAAAGCCGATAGATTGGGCATTTGCACCTTTTCGAGCAAATTGATGCCCACCACCCCGGCATGGCCCTCTTTAGCCAAAAATACCTCGACAAACGCGGCGACAACATTCAAAATCTGCCATTCTGCCGAAGGTACGGCGGTGTACATCGGCACAGCTTTATACGGCTGATCGGCAGGCTTACCACCTTCTATAAAATAGCGCTCGAGAATGCGCTCGACATAGCCAGCAATTGGAAACTGAGCCAATGCTCGACGCATCGCCCCATCGCGATCGCCCTCTTGCAAACGCCGAGCAAGCACTACATTGATCCCGGTTCCAGAAACTACGCCAAGTTGACCTGCACTTGCAACGGCCTTGGCCAGCCGCCAATCAGATACGGCGACACCCATTCCGCCTTGAATTACAATGGGAAAACGCATGAGGCTGCTCCATGTTTAGTAAGCTATTGCGTGATTGTATGCTATCCTATTAGCCACAACGTAGTGAATTATAGCCCCTTGTGGCAGATTTCTCTACAATGCAGTGCGTCAAACGCATTGCATTAGGCTAAAAACATGGTATAGTTGCGCCGTTTTGACAACGCATTTATGGAGGAATTCCCTGTGAATATTTGGCATGATGTGCCATTTGGCGACGATGCGCCAGAAGTTATTAACGTTGTGATTGAAATTCCCCGTGGCTCACGCAACAAGTATGAAATCGATAAAGATACAGGTTTGGTCAAGCTTGATCGGGTGCTTTCATCAGCCGTTTACTACCCCGGCGATTATGGCTTGATTCCGCAAACCTACTGCGAAGATGGCGATCCGCTGGATGTGATTTTGCTGCTCAACTTCCCAACCTTCCCTGGTTGTTTGGTTGAAGCCCGCCCAATTGGCGTATTCGGCATGATCGACGGTGGCGAAAACGACGATAAAATTCTGGCCGTGCCCGCCAACGATCCCTATTTTGCCAATATCAAAGATTTGGCCGATGTGCCCCCCCACTTCATCAAAGAAGTGACCCAATTCTTTGCTTCATACAAAGCCTTAGAAAACAAAACCGTGCAAGTTGGCGAATGGCAAGGAGCCGAGGCCGCTAAACAACGCGTCCAAGCTTCGATTCAACTGTACAACGAAAATTTCCGCAAAGCTGAATAATTAAGTTTCCCACTTGGCCCCTTGCCCACTGCGGCGGGTGAGGGGCACAGCTGTCGCATAGTCAATAGTCTGCGCTAACGCCTAGCCCCTGACCTCTGAATCCTAAGCCCTCATCTGTAAGTCATGGCCCATAATCAGCCCATTAGCCAAACTGACATTAACCAACAAACTCTTCGTTTTAGCACTACAACCCGCCCAAGCAGAGTTTCCGGAGGATGGATCGATGGCTTCAGTTGGAAAGATCGTAAGTTTGGGCGGATTGATAATTACAGTACTCGCAGGTTTACAATTTCAAACTCCTGCGCTTCAAGCGCAAAGCCCAAATACAGGCTATAGCTACCAAAGCCTTGGCACGCTGGGCGGTCACGATAGCTACCCCAGCGATATTAATGATTTTGGGCGAATTGCTGGTACTGCAGAAACCGAGTTCTCAGAGATTCGTGCTTTTGTATGGCGACGGGGCACGCTGACTGATCTTGGCACGCTCGGCGGCGATCAAAGCTATGGCTATGGCATCAACGACACTGGCTATGTCGTTGGCGAAAGCAGCACCAACGCCAATCAACGCCGCGCCTTCTACTGGCGCGAAGGGGTAATGCTCGATCTTGGCACACTCGGCGGCAGAGTTAGCACTGCGCTCGATGTGAGTAATGGTGAACGAGTGGTCGGGCGCAGCACCACCAGCAATGGCGCAACCCATGCTTTTATGTGGTATCGCGGCACAATGAGCGATCTTGGCACGCTTGGCGGCAATTATAGTACCGCCAACGAGATCAACGACAATAAGGTGATTGTTGGTTGGAGCACCAATGCCAGCGGTGAAACTCGGGCTTGTATGTGGAAAAATGGCGCAATTATTGATCTTGGCGTACCTGGAGTCAAAAGCTATGCCTACGCGGTCAATAACAGCGAACAAGTGGTTGGCATGATGGAATTGAGCGATGGCCAACGCCATGCCTTCTTATGGCAAAACGGCGTAACCACCGATTTAAGCGCGGGATTGAACCAATATAGCACGGCCAACGATATTAATGATGCTGGCACAATTGTGGGTTTTAGTGGCGATGATAGCACTCCACTGGCCGCAACTGTTTGGCGCAACGGCACAGTGTTACGCATGGGGCCATTCAGCCAAGGCCCGAACGAACATCAAACCATCGCAACCTCAATTAACGAAGCCAATCAAATTGTCGGCTACGATATCGCTAGCGATGATAGTGCTTCTACTACTGTTGGTATGCTCTGGCAACTTGAGCCATAGCCATTAAATTGATTGAAATGCGACAACTGGCCCCTGAACACTCACGCTCACCTGCATCTTGGGCGCAAGATCAAGTCGCGGGCCAGTTCGCGCCGCAATCATCAAATCGCCAATCTGGAGATCAAGCAGTTGATCATGGCCATAAAAGCGTTGGCCTAAAATTTGGCCACGACCCCTAGGATCGGGCACAAGATTCAGTGCCTCAGGCCGAATCATCAGAGTCACTGGGCCATGCATTGGTTTAGTTAAGAGCAACTGGCCCAACGCACATTCAACCCGATTTTCACGTGCAACCCCAGGCAAAAAGTTGGCCTCGCCCACAAACTGTGCCACAGCTTGGCTGGTTGGGCGCAAATAAAGTTCATGTGGGCTAGCACTTTGCAGCACCTTGCCACCAAGCATCACCGTCACTTGATCAGCTAAACTCAAGGCTTCTTCTTGATCGTGAGTTACAAACAGGGCGGTCGCCCCAACTTGGCGCAAAATCTGTTTGGTAGCCGTGCGCACTTGGTCACGCAAGCCTGCATCGAGGTTGGAAAACGGCTCATCGAGAAGTAATAATTGAGGTTTGGGAGCTAAGGCCCGCGCCAAAGCGACCCGCTGTTGTTGACCGCCCGAAAGCTCATGGGGCATGCGTTGGGCCAAACCTTCCAAGCCGACTAATTCCAGCAATTCATCAATCCGTTGCTGTTTGTTAGCTTGACGACCCAAGCCATAGCCAATATTCTGGCCCACGGTCAGATGCGGAAACAAGGCATACTCTTGAAACACCATGCCAATCTGGCGTTGCTCAGGCGGAACTTGGCTTTTGCTGTTGGCAATTTCGCGCTCACCAAGCCAAATCTGGCCTTGATCAAGGGTTTCAAATCCAGCAATTAAGCGCAGTAAGGTAGTTTTGCCGCAACCCGAAGGCCCAAGCAATGCCCCCAAACTGCCTTGGGGCAGCTGAAAATCAACCTGATCTAGAACGGTAGTGGCATTGAAGGTTTTGCTAACTCCCCGACAGTTAATGGCTAAATTGGCTGTGTGCATGGTTGTGATCTCACGTCTTGCGTTCATTGGCCAGCAGCAATGCCAACGAAGCACCTGCTGCGACCATCAACAATAACGCTGGTAAGGCGGTCTGGGAAAAACGTAATTCGGCAGTGTTGTTCCAAATATCGGTGGCCAAGGTATGAAAGCCAGTTGGCCCCAAGAGCAAGGTTGCTGGTAATTCTTTCAAGGTCGAAAGAAACACCAAGGCTGCGCCCGAAATAATGCCTGGACGTAATAATGGCAAGGTAACACTCAGCACCACTCGCCAAGCTGGCTGCCCAAGCGAACGCCCTGCTTCTTCCAAGCGCGGATTAATTTGCAATAAACTGGTGCGTAGGCTGCCAATCGCTTGCGGCAAAAAGCGCACAGCATAGGCCAAAATCAACAAGCCCAAGGTTTGGTAGGCCCAAGGCAGATAATTAGCACCCCAAAAGACTAACGCTAGTGCGACCACAATTCCAGGCAGTGCATAGCCAATATAGGTTGCTCGCTCAATCAAACTGGTCAATCGGCTGGGATGGCGCACGGCTAAGAAAACCACTGGAAAGGCCAAAATAATCGTGACTAAGGCCGCTAAACTAGCAGCGAGCAGTGAATTGGCTAAATCTGTTAGTTGCAAGTTCCAAGTTTGGCCTGCTCGTAGGCCGATAATCAGCCACGCTACGATTGCCACAATTGGCAAAACGACCGCAAACACCACCACAATCGCGCAAAAGATTAAGGCAGGCCAACGCCAAACTCCTAGCGCAACCAATTTGGGTTGGCGGCTAACCCCAGCCGACGAGCGATAATAACGGGCACGGCCACGACTCAAGGCTTCGGCGGCCAATAAACCACAGGCCAAACCAACCAGCAACAACGACAACACCGCCGCCCCAGTTCGATCAAACGAAGCGCGATATTGCAAATAAATCGCTCGTGTAAACGAATTGTAGCGCAATAACGAAACTGCGCCGAAATCGCTCAAGGCATACAAGATCACCAACAAACTACCTGCTGCCAAGGCTGGGCGCAACTGTGGCAGGGTGATCCGCCAGAAAATTTGGCTTGAGCGTTGACCGAGCGAACGGGCAGCTTCTTCTAGCGCAGGGTCGAGTTTGCGCAAGGCAACCCGCACATTTAACACAATGTAGGGATAGCCAAACAGAATCAAGGCTCCAGCAGCGCCCCAAAAGCCATAGACTTCGGGCAAGCGCTCAACCCCCAAAGGTTCGAGCCATTGCTGTACCAAACCGCGCGGCCCCAACACTGCAATAATCGCCCATGCCCCGATATAAGAAGGAATCGCCATTGGCAGCATAATTAATGTTAGCCAAATTCGCGCTCCTGGTAAATTGGTGCGGGTGGTCAGCCATGCCAAGGGCAAGCCGATCAAGAGTGAGCCAGCAGTCACCGTAATTGCCAGCAACGCCGAGCCAGTGAACACTCGCAAGGTACTAGGGCGTTGTAATTGTGCCCATGCTGATGAGCCGGCCTCGCTGGTGCGTAACAGCAAGTAGCCAACTGGCAAAACCATGATTAACGCAATTAGGCCAGCACTGATTGTTAAGAACAGTGCTGACCAACGGCGAGATCGAAAGCGCAAATGTTTAAAAACCATAGCTCAATCTAGCAAGCTAGGCTTGCAATCACGTGCTTATTGAATAGCCCCAACATCTTGCAACAATTCTAAGGTTCCTTGCAAATCTTTCAAATTGCTCAGATCGATGTTTGGGGTAATGATTTCGCCCAATGGCTTAATTGCTGGGTTGGTAATAATTCCAGCCACCAAGGGATATTCATTGGTTTTATCGGCGAAATAGAGTTGGGCACCGTCGCTCAACAAATAATTAGCAAAGATTTGAGCGGCTTCAGGATTTTTGGCAGTTTTGAGCACGCCCACGCCAGCAACATTCACCAATGAGCCAATATCGCCATTGCCGAAGTAGTGGTTGGCAGCCTTGGCATCAGGTTGCTCTTTTTTCAAGGCAAACAAGTAGTAGTGGTTGACCAAGCCAGTATCAACTTCGCCACTCGCAACTGCTTTGACAATCGCTGAGTTCGATTCATACACTTTAACGTCGTTGGCAATCATGCCTTCGAGCCATTGTTTGGCTACATCTTCACCTTGGCTGACGCGCAAAGCAGTGACGAAAGCTTGCAACGAACCGTTGGTTGGAGCCCAAGCGACCCGACCTTTCCACTCTGGTTTGGTCAAATCGAGAATCGAAGCTGGCAAATCGGTGCTGGTCAAGACATCGGTGTTATAAACCAAAACCCGAGCCCGACCCGAAGCACCAACCCATGTACCTTCGCTTGAAACAAAACGTGGATCAACCAAATTCAACAATGAACGATCAAGCGTCACAAAGCGATCGCTCAATGCGCCCAAAGCCCCAGCATCTTGGCCGAAGAACACATCGGCTGGGCTATTATCGCCTTCTTCAAGAATTTGCGCGGCCATCTCGGCAGTATCGCCATAGCGCACTTCGACGGCAATCCCAGTTTCTTGGGTAAAAAGCTCCAACAAAGGAGCAACTAAGCTTTCTGAACGCCCTGAATAGACAACCAAACTGCCGCCAGCTGGCTCAGTTGTGGTGGTGGTTGGCACGGTTGGCGAAACCTCAGCAACAGCGGTCACTTCGACCGTAGCGGTAGCCTCGGCTGCGCTCACGGTGGTTGGAGTTGCTGCAGCGGTGGTTGGTGCTGGGACAGCTGTTGGGGTTGCTTCCCCACCACAAGCTGCAATCACAATGCTCAGACAGAGCAACAGCATCAATGAACGCACAAGTTTCACGAAGTACTCCTTAGCCAGCTTGCTCGATTATTGAGCAAGTTTTAGCAAGTATTTATGCATATGCTAAAAACTATTTCTTCTGAAAAAACAGTTTTTATCAGGCGGAAGTATAACGCCCACGATTGCTCATGTCAAATAATTGCGCCTTGGAGACTTCTATTCCAGCACTATAATACACAATTTAGCTGATTATTTTTTAATTGCTAAAACTTAATTAATCATGTTCAAGATTGAATCAAGTGCAACGTTAATTAAGTAACCAGCCATGGAAACATTGATTACCTGCGTTACATCATGAAGGGCATGCCCATTCCAGCATAACCCTAATTCAGTGTGCATGAGACCTGACACAGCGGTTGGGAAGAGCGGTTAACCAAAAGGAGTATGCTCAATGGCAACCTTGGAACGCTTCCACTCGCCGGGGTATCAAGCTGAAAAAGATTTTGGCAACGACCTCGATGGCCTTGACCAGTTCAACGAGCAATGGAACAATAATCTCAATCGTTGGACCAACCAATCGATTGTCGGCAATCCTTGGTCGAACCAGTACGATGATAATCGCTACTATTATGTCAATCCATTAACTACCTCGTTGAATGCTGCAAATCCTGTGCCAATCACTTGGAATCCGTTTCCCAATCGATTATTTAACTTCTTCCAAGATCCCCAAGCACCTGCCAACGAGCAATTGAGCACCGACCAAATTTTTGCGCTAGCCGATGCTGGCGCAATTACGATTAACGGAGTAACAACGCCGATCGGTGATCTGCAAGTACCACAACAACTTTGTCCTAACAATAACTGGCAGGGCAGATTAATTGGCTATACCCCAACTGGCTCACGCGGCTGGCTCGATGAATATTGCGAGTGGAGCATTCGCTATGATCCCGATGGGCAATTGCGTAGTGTCATGTTCACCTGCGAAAATCCCGCCTATTGGTTCACCTTGTGGCAAGTCAATCCTGATCTGGTGGTCAAACTCTATCAGCAAGTGATCAATCCGGCGGTTCAGCGCGAAGATTTGTATTTGCTTGATCCCAATGGCAAGCCGATATTCGACCCATTGACCAACGATTATGCCTATGATCCGACCAACAAATGGAATCGTGATACCACGCAATTGGCAGATCGTGGTGGGGCAATGCATTTGACCAGCGGCCCGAATACCCTTAGCGCCGAAATGTATCTAGCGGCGGCGGCGACAATTGCCCGCACCTGTGGTAACACCGACCCCCAAACGTTGATTTGTTGTAGCCAATATGGCCGACCCCGCCGCAATAGCGACCCACACATTGGGCAATTAGCCAATCAAGTGGCGGTCAATGGCCAAACTGCGATCACACTGACCGATCCCGTTGGCTTGTATATTCAAAGCCCCAATATCAAATTATGGGCGGTGAACAATCAGCCCGATTATCCAGTGGCGAATTTATGGCAAGTAACCCGTGGCGAGGTCAATCGGGTTAGCCCAGGTAATGGCAACGACTCAATCTTGCATGCCATCTTTACCGTTCCCGAAGGTATGCAGGCCAGTGATATTTTGATTACCGACCCACAAACGGGCAAACAAGAGCCATTGCAATGGGCTGGCCAAATTGCTCGCACGTTTATGATTGCCTTGCGAGCAAGCACCGCACCGTTGCCAACCAGCGGAAGCAACCCCGTACCGCAACATCCGCGCCCATGTGTGGTGGTGATGGATAGTACGTATCCAAATTTGCAGCCATGGCCTGTTCAATTTCTGCCCAACGATCTCTACCAAGCCAACAGCCCGATCGATCTCTCACCGAGCGTGCCCCAAGGTTCAAGCACATTGATGGCGCTGGTGGTGCAGGGCGGCTTAGAAAACGCCAGCATCGAATTTTCACCGCCTGATGGAATTGCACCAGTCGTGATCGAACAATATATCAACGATAATTCTGGTTCGCCTGGCCAAACCTCTGGTGGTAGCACCCAAGTGTATCTATTTACCTTGACGGTTGATGCCAATGCGCCGCTGGGTGATCGCAATCTGCGGGTGGTCAATCTCGATAAAGAAGCACCAATTGGCGGTGTGCCATGGATTCCAAGCCTCTTGAATATTGTTGACAAAGCCTAAAATTGGTTGATTAATCGGGAGAATAAGCACGGCGTAGGCCGTGCTTGTTGTTTCAGATCGGAGTAATTGCAATGCAAATCCGCAAACAAAGCCTAGCCAGTTTGCTGTTAATTTGGTGGCTCGTTGGTTGTGGTGTCAGCACGGCCACGGTTGTTCCAGCGCCCAATGCCGTTGGGGTAGTAGCGCCAAGTTTTAGCTGTAGTTTCAATCAACCAAGTATTAGCTCAACGCTACCAGCCGATATCATCATTAGCGAACAAAGTGTGGTTAATTGCTTTGCCTGGCAAAATTTCATCGCCCTCAATTGGGATGCCGACCCCAACGAGCGTGGCCAGCCTGACCAAAATCAGTCTGCTAGCAGTTTTGGTGAGCCAAACGATCTCGCGCCAACAGTTTGGCAAACCTACAAACTTAATACTGATGTCTTTTTGCCGAAAGCCCAAACTCCCGCCGCTTGGAATGCCAACGATCTGATTCCTTCGCCATGCCAACCCCAACTAGCTGGTCGTAACCTACCAGATATCAAAGTATTGAATATGGGTTCAAAATTCGACGATTTGATTCCCGATTCACTCCAAGCTAGCGGTGAAATTCTGGTCGATCAACAGAGCAATATGGTGCATTACGAAAAGCGCATGAATCGCGATGAATTTGAGTACATCACCCAAACCTTGCTCTATAACGCCGATGTGCAGGCCAACGTCGCCGAAACTCAGGGCATTATGCTGCCAGTTGGCACAAGCAGCTATGGCAGCGATGGCGCGATCGAAATTAAGGCGGCTTGGCGCATTCTTGATAATCAGCCAAGCAACATCACCAGCCGTTATAAAACCACCCTCGCCATGCTTTACGATGCTGATACGAATACCTGCGTTGGCCCAACTACTATGGGCTTAGTCGGCTTGCACATCATTCGGCGCACACCGAATATGCAACAATTGATGTGGTCAACTTTCGAACAAATTGACAATGTGCCTCAATCCAGCCTGCCCGATCAACAAGCCTATAGTTTTTATAATCCAGTTTGTGCCTTGCCCGACCCATGCAGCCCGAATGCAACTCCCTTGCCAACCGCCACGCCACCAGGTGTGCCAACCCTAGAACCAGTTCAAGTTGAGCGAGTTTTACCATTGCCTAACGATGTAGTCAGCCTGAATCAAGCAGTTCAAACCTTGATTGCTCAAACCAACAGCGATTCAGTTTGGCAATATTATCAGTTGGTCAATGTACGTTGGCCCAAAGCCAGCCTAGCAGGCCAACCTGGCGCTGGAGCAACCGCACCAATTAATATCAGTCAATTCCAATTTACCTCAAGTGGCCCGCAAAACGTGAGCAACACCACCATGGAAACCTATGTCCAACAGCAAGATTGCTTAAATTGCCATGTCTACGCCAATATTGCAGCGAGCGCCAAGGCTGGTTGCAACCCCAAACTGGCCAGCGATTTTAGCTTTATGTTCGATAACGCCGATACGCCCAACAGCTTTGCCAGCAACAATTGCCAAAGCGCCAAACTAACGCCAAGTGAGCAATTCTCAGTTGCTCAACTTGAGCAATATCATCAAACCCCATTGCTTTGTCGTAATTGCCATCGCTAAACCTTAGGCCGCTACATGTAATGGTTCATTGGGTGGGCAATGAACTGCATGCCCTCACCCCCTAACCCCCTCTCCCGCCCGCGAGGCGAGGGGGAGCCTGAATCCAAAACCCGACTTTAGCAGCGATACCCTCTCCCGCCCGCGAGGCGAGGGGGAACCGCGCTCGGAGTGCGCCCCTCGCCCGCCGCAGTGGGCGAGGGGTTGGGGGTTGGGGAACAGGAGAACTGATTTTAACGCTATAAACCATTACAGCTACACTCTATATTTAAGTGTAGCGGCTAATAAAATGGCGTATAATCAGCCAAATACCTTATGCAGCAGAATGGAGCACCCATGCACTATGATGCCGATGTGGTCATTGTTGGAGCAGGTTTGGCAGGGCTGGTGGCCGCTGCTGAGCTAGCCGATGCCGGCAAAAAGGTGATCTTGGTTGATCAAGAATCCGAGCAAAATCTTGGTGGTCAAGCATTTTGGTCGTTTGGTGGTTTGTTTCTCGTCGATTCCCCAGAACAACGTCGCCTCAAAATCAAAGATTCTTATGAGTTAGCATTGCAAGATTGGCTCGGAACTGCCGCATTTGATCGGCCTGAGGATTATTGGCCACGCAAGTGGGCTGAGGCCTATTTAGCCTTTGCTGCTGGCGAAAAACGCCAATGGCTCTACGATCAAGGGATGCGCTTTTTCCCGGTCGTTGGCTGGGCTGAACGTGGTGGCTATGGCGCAATCGGCCATGGCAATTCGGTACCACGCTTTCATATTACCTGGGGCACTGGCCCGGGCGTAGTTGCGCCATTTGAACGCCGAGTGCGAGCTGCCGCCCAAAAAGGCTTGATCACGCTGAAATTTCGCCATCGAGTTAATCAATTATTGCTCAATGGTGGGGCAATCGCGGGCATCGAAGGCGATATTTTGGAGCCAAGCAGCCTGCCACGCGGTGCACCAAGCTCACGCAAGATCGTCGGCAGTTTCACATTTCAAGCGCAGGCGGTAATTGTAACCTCAGGTGGTATTGGCGCAAACCACGATTTGGTGCGCAAAAATTGGCCTGAACGACTGGGCCAAGCTCCCAAAACCATGGTGGCTGGTGTACCCGATTATGTTGATGGCCGCATGTTGGCAATTACCGAGGCCGCTGGTGGCACGATTATCAATCCTGATCGGATGTGGCATTACACCGAGGGCTTGCAAAATTGGAAGCCAATCTGGACCAACCATGGGATTCGAATTTTGCCCGGGCCATCGTCGATGTGGTTCGATGCGCTTGGTCAGCGTTTGCCTGTGCCGCTCTTCCCGGGCTTCGATAGCCTTGGCACACTCAAACATTTGATGCACACTGGCTACGACTATAGCTGGTTTATTCTGACTCAAAAAATTATCGAAAAAGAATTTGCGCTCTCTGGCTCAGAGCAAAACCCCGATTTGACCAACAAAAGCGTGCGTCAAGTGCTCAGTCGGGTCTTACCAGGAGCTACTCCGCCAGTTGAGGCCTTCAAGCGCCATGGAGCCGATTTTGTGGTGCGCGATAATTTGGGCGATTTGATCAAAGGTATGAATGCCCTGACTGCTGAGCCATTGCTGGATGCGGCGGCGATCGAGCGCGAAATTCAGGCTCGCGACCGCGAAATGACCAACCCATTTACCAAAGATATGCAAATTACGGCTTTACGTGGTGCTCGTAACTACATCGGCGATAAATTAATTCGGGTCGCCAAACCGCACCAAATTTTAGATCGGAGCGCTGGACCATTGATTGCCGTGCGTTTGAATATTCTGACCCGCAAAAGCTTGGGTGGTTTGCAAACCGATCTTTCGGCGCGGGTAATTGGCCAAGATGGGCAGCCAATCAGCGGTTTATATGCTGCTGGTGAGGTCGCAGGCTTTGGCGGCGGTGGCATGCATGGCTATCGTTCGCTCGAAGGCACCTTCCTTGGTGGCTGTATTTTTTCGGGGCGCACCGCCGGAAGAGCAGCGGCTGAGGCCTTGGCTTAATAAAGTGAGCGGCTTCAAGTCTCTAATTGAAGCCGCTCACTAGCTAATTCAGTCCAGCATTTAAAGCACGTTAATCACAATTTTACCCTGTGCATGGCCCGCCCCAAGGTAGCGCAATGCCTCAGCCGCCTCGGGCAAGGTATAGCAGCGATCAATTACAGGCTTAAGTTGGCCTGATTCAAGCAACTGTTGGAGCTTCAGTAAGGTCGTATGGCGAATTGGCGCAACCCCCAGAAATTGCAAGGTCTTGCTACTACCCAACGATAGTATGCGGCCCAAAGCGACTGCTTGCAGAATTTGAGGCAAAGCACCGCCAATTGCAATATACCGACCAGTCGGCGTGAGCGCTTTACGATAGTTGAAAATCGATTGATAGCCATTGACTCCAAGAATCAGATCATAGCGGTGACTATGCTGGCGCAAATCCTCACGGGTATAATCAATCCAATCGCTGGCTCCGATCGATTGAGCAATTTCAGCATTGCGTGGGCTGCAAATCGCAGTTATCTCAGCGCCATAGGCTTTGGCAATTTGGATTGCAAAGCTGCCAACCGCCCCCGAAGCGCCATTGATCAACACCCGCTGCCCAGCTTGAATCTTGCCCAAATCGCTCAGAGCATACATTGCGGTAAATGCTGCCACGGGCGTTGCCGCTGCCGCCTCAAATGCAACATTCGCAGGTTTCAAGACCAGCTGATCTTCGGTTGCACATACATATTCCGCTAATGACCCTTGGGTCGTGCCAAAAACCGCATCGCCAGGCTTAAATTTGGTTACCTGCGAGCCAACCGCCTCAACCCAGCCAGCGACATCTAAGCCAAGTGTGTTAATTTTTGGCTTACGCAAGGCTCCATTCAACAAGCGAATCATGATCGGCCCAGTCAGTTGATGCCAATCAAGTGTGTTGATCGAGGCCGAATGGACTTTGATCAACACGTGATTCGCTTGAAGAGTAGGGCGTTCAACTTCACGTAATTGAAGTACATTTGGGTTGCCATATTCATAAAAAAGTATCGCTTTCATCGAAATTCCTTGCATATTCAATTTACCCAGCGTTCTGACTAGCATCAACCTTCACCCCTTTGATCAGCAGCCAAAGGCAAATCGAGGCTTCGCCCAGAAACGAAGGAATTTGAATCAAGGGAAAAAGACTAGCAGCAACACTTGGGGCAAGGATGCTAATAAAGCAATTGATCACATAGGCTGCGCCACCAAGCATCAACAATACCCCAACCAAGCGCGGTAAAATCTGTGAGCACAGAATTAACATGCCCGCCGTTAAGCAATAACAGCCGACAAAAGCCAAGCTCAGGTTAAAGCCAGTTGTTTCCAATTCGAGGGCACTGGCGGCATGCAAATACAATTGTTCGCTTGGAATTCCGTTGGCATAGCGGACACTTTGCAACAAAATTAATGGCTCAAAGTGATTAAGCAAATTGACACTCTCGATCGCCACGGCCACCAAAATGAAAAACAACACCATTCGCGCTAAGCTCTTGTTTGCCAGCCGAAACAGATCATAGAAAATCGCCGCCAAAGGAATATTGCACAAGGCAATGATTAAATGTACCGCCAAGCCCATGCGATAAAGGCTAGGCTGGGTTTGAATATTAAGGGCAGTTGCCGCGGCATCATTGCCCACAATCAGAGCGGCTGGCACAAATCCGACCGCAAACAGGCCACCAATGATAATTAACAAATAGATTGCGCCAGCCATGCGCGATTTAAACCGTAGCCCAGCCAAATCTCGTTGAGTTTGTTCGGTAGTGTATGCAAGGCCGATTCGTCCAGTTTGAAGCTTCATTGTTATTCTCCATCAAGCGATGATTGCTTGGGCCAGCATAGCCGATGAAGCAGCAGCAACTCATAGCTCTAAAGAACTATTGTAAAGGACTAATCAGTAAATTTCTATAATATGTCAAGTTCTTGGGCTTTGGCCACCGCCAACGTGCGACGATTAACGCTGAGTTTGGCATAAATATTGCGCACATGGGCTTTGACCGTATACAACGAAAGATACAGTTGATCAGCAATCGCCTGATTCGCAAGCCCAGCCGCAATCAAGCCCAACACCTCAAGCTCGCGCTCACTCAATGGCTCGATCAGCGCAGTTTGCGGGTTTGGAATAAACGGCACTTGCGCATAGGCAGCTAAAATTTGGCGAGCATAGGCATTGCCCAAACCACGTCCAATCAACTCACGTAATAGCTGTTTCAGTGGCAGCCCTTCGTCAATAAAAATTCGGATCAAGCCGCCTGGTTCAGCCAAAGCCAAGGCCGCTTGCAACGAGCGGTTTGCTTGCGCTTTTTGGCCTTGTTGCTGCTGCGCTAAGGCCTGCAGAATCAGCCCATGCAGTTGTTGATCAAGCCAGTCCTTGGCTTGGAATTGCTGAATTAAGGGTTGCAGTAATTCCAAAGCAGCAGCCGCATTTGACTGAGCGAGCAAAACTTTGGCCTGAATTAATGGGGCATCAATTGTTTGGGCTAATTCGGCGGCGGCCTGAAGCTCTGCTTGCGCCAACAGCACTCCAATCTGGGTCGTAATAATCTCCGGCAGTCGCTGGCTAAAGTTCTGTTGGCGCACAGTTTGGGCCAGTTGCGCCAGCTTGGACGAAGCCTGATCGTTGGCTCCCCGCGCCAGTTGCAAGCGCACCAGCCAAAGTTCACAAATAATCGAACGATCAATCAAGCGGTCATATTGCTGGGCTAAATCTAGGCTTTGTTGGGCATAACGTTCAGCAGTCTCAAGCTGATTCCATTGATAATAAATCCGTGCCAAGCCCAAGTAAGCTTCGTAGATAAGTTGCAGTGGTTGCTCACCCGCCAATTCAATAATTTGCTGGTAAGTCGCAGCGGCTTGATACAGCTGATTTTCCGATTCTTGCACCTGGCCCAAACCAATCGTCGCCAGAATTCTGATAAAGGTGCTGCCTGATGCTTGGGCGAGGCTAACAGCTTTGGTCAGGGCTTGCCGCGCCGCCGCTCGATCACCATGGGCAAGATAGCCAAACCCCAAAGTCCAATAGGCTGAGGTTAATGAAAATACATTATCAGCCACCAAAAAAGCTAAAGCTCGCTGTGATTGAGCCAGTGTCAGCTCAAATTGATAGTGAGCCAGCGCCAAAATTGCCCGCGTCGCCGCAATCTGGCCAATTAAGTTGCGTGTTTGGTGATCGTTGGGGTAGCTTTGGAGCGCGGCTTCGGCAGCATCAAGTTTTTCGGCGACACCAGTGGTTTGACCAAGCATCAACATCAACGACGCATGCCGCCACCATAACGAGGGCTGCTGCTCAAAAACACTTTTTGGCACAGTTGCTAACCAATCGAGCAAGGTTGTGACCGTACCGCGAAAGTGTAACGAAATCTGCTGATCAATCAGCCGTTCTACCTGGGCAAAATCGTTGGCAGCAGCAGCATGGCGAAAAGCCTCAATCCCAAACCCATGAGCTTCATACCAACTGCTTGCCCGTCGATGCAATGTAGGCAGATCAAGGCCTTGTGGGCTAGTCGCCAAGCGCTGGCGCAGCAAATCGGCAAATAAATGGTGATAGCGATACCAATGCCGTTCATGATCGAGCGGCACGATAAACAGATTGGCGCGTTCAAGATAGGCTAAAGTTGCCGCACCCGAAGCAGGCGCAGCAGCCAAAACCGCCTCACACAACGAGCCACACATCCGATCAAGCAGCGAAGTAATCAACAAAAATGTCTGGATCTCGGCAGGTTGCTGCTGCAATACCTCTTCAAGCAAATAATCCAGTACAAACCGATGATTGCCAGTAAAGCCATCGATCAGCAAGCTTGATGCTTGCTGGCCTTGGATTGAAATCGCCGCCAGTTGCAACCCTGCAATCCAGCCCTCAGTTCGATCGGCAAGGGTTTGGCTTTCGGATACTAAAAGATCTAATTCCATTGTTTGGCTGAGAAATTGGTGGGCTTCTTCGACTGTAAAGCGTAAATCGGCTACACGCAATTCAGTTAATTGATGGCGTGCCCGGAGCCGCGCCAAGGGCAAATCTGGCTCCTCACGACTAATAACGACCAGTTGCAATTGAGGCGGCAAGCGTTCAAGCAGCAAACTCATTGCAGCAGCAATTGGTTTGGCCGTCAGCCAATGATAATCATCAAGCACTAAAATCCAATGCTGTTCGATGGTTGCAAGCTGATTCAGCAACAAGAGCAGCAAGGTTTCAGTCGAAGGCAATTCTGGGGCTTGTAAACGTTGAATGATTTCTAAGCCAAATGCAGGCTCAATTGTTTGTAAGGCTGCGACAACATAGGCCAAAAACCGCGCCAGATCATTATCGTTTTGATCAAGCGTCAGCCAAGCGACAGGCTGCTTGCAACTGGCAATCCATTGGCTTACGAGCATTGTTTTGCCAAAGCCAGCCGGAGCCGACACCACCGTTAAACGCCGATCATGCCGCTCTTTCAAGCGTTCGAGCAACTGCGAGCGCACGACACCATTGAAACGCGGAACCGGAATATAGAATTTGGTCGTTAATATTGGCATCACCATGGCCTCAATTATAAAACAAACTGCTCATGTCAGCCTCGCAAACCAGCACGTTTGCTATAATCAAGGACATTATGTTGCAGCTAATCAATGGCTACTAGCTAAATAAACCTAAGAGCATTGCATGGGGTTGAAGGCATTAATCGTGCAGCCAGCCAATAGCCATGGCGAGTTGCTGGCTACCTATGATCGTTCAAGCAAAATCATTTCAATTTACAATCCGCTACCACGCCAATGGGCATAAATGAACAAATATGAAACAGGCTTGTAGTTAACCCAACGTCAACTTGTATGATGCTCACACAATTTTTTAATTGCTTAGGAGCGGATTGATGCAACGGACAAGTGTAGTTGGCTTAAAAATCGTGTTGGTTTTGGTGGGATTAATGTGTTTGTACATTAGTCTCGATTTTGGGTTGGGTGGCTTCGAAACGCTCGGTTGGCAGGGTGCACCGCCCCAAATCGCCGATTCCAACAATCTGCGTTATGCCGTCCACGATAGCCATTTTCGCTTTTTGGCAGGAGTTTTTGGTACACTCAGTGTGAGCATCCTGCTGGCTGTACGCGATTTGGCCAAATATCGCTTGCTATTGCAAACTATTTTTACGGCGTTTATCGTTGGTGGCTTACTGCGTTTCAGTGCCAATAATCTTGATCTGTTGTTCAGTGACGAATTACTGCTAGCGCTGATCGCCGAAATTGGCTTGATGTTGGGGCTGCACTGGTGGCTGCATCAAGCCTTGAAAACACATTAATCGATGCTGCGCGAGGTTCGAACCTGATGGAACACATAACAGCCTCAGGTTGGTATACCTGAGGCCGCAATACCAGTATTGATGTTACACGGGTAGGTTTTTCATCAATCATTCGCCAAAGAAGGCGATTGAAACCTACCCGTGTACGGTGAAGGGCTAGGGAGCGAGAGAATTTAGGCTTGTTGCACCAATTCGACCACCACTGTGCCACTGGCATCAAGCAAACTCAGCTTATCGCCAGCAAGCTTATAGCTGGTTACTTTTTCTAGTGCCTGAAACAAGGTGGTTTCTTGTTGTTGCAATTCGTTTTCAGCACAAGCCATCTTGGTTGACATCAATGGGCCAAGGGTCAATTGCTCGCCAGCAACTTTGGCCTCGCCCGAATAGCCATTACAACCACTATGGCCTGAAGCGCGGCCATCCAATTCAAAGGTTAAGGGCAAGGCTTGCGTACCTTTAATTGGTTGACCATTGATTTGCAAAACATTCCAGCTTGAGCCAGCCAAGCCAGCAGCGCCAGGCTGCGAGACATCAACGGTTGGCACATTGGTCGGTATAGCGGTTGGTGTGGTCGCACCACCACAGCCAGCCAAAACGGCTAAGAGAGCAAATATCGTAAATGTGCGGCGCATTGGGTATCCTCCAAAAAAAGTATCTGTTATAAAGCCAAAACGTTAAAACTCGGCCAAAAGTTCCCTAAGAAATTAATACCGCTGTGCTATAATAGGCCACAGATTCGCCAAAATGTAACCCGCTTACAATGGTGGCAGGAGGAATGCATGGATATTAGCCATAAAGCCTATAATCGCGTTGATGTTATCACGGTGTCGGGGCGCTTGGCCGCAGAGACCAAAGATGCCCTGAACGATAAGATTAACCAGATTTTCGAGGAAAATCGCCATTTGATCGTCCTCGATCTCGCAAATTTAGAATATATCAGTAGCCCTGGTTTACGGGTGTTGATCGAAGCTCGCAAAAAAGCCCGCGAATGGAAATTAAGCGAACTCGACCGTGGTGATGTGCGGATTGCCAATCTGCCTCAACGGATTCGCGAAGTATTCGACCTAACTGGCTTCACGCCATTGTTCCAAATTTACGACGACTTGGTGGAAGCTGTTGGTAGCTTCTAGACGAATTTCGGTGAGACGATATGGCGCAAACCGCTGAACTTAAACTGCCAGGGCTGCTCGATTCGCTCGGTGCCCTGTGTAAGTTTGCCTATCAGGCAGCACTTGATGCTGGGCTTAACGAACATACGGCGTGGGAAATTGAATTGGCAGTTGACGAAGCCGCCACCAATATCATCCAACACGCCTACTCTGCTGAACGTCCCGGTGATGTTCGCTTGGTCTGCGGACGCGATGGCAGCCGTTTTGTAGTCCGGCTGTTCGATCGCGGGGTTCCTTTTGATCCTGAAACTGTTCCTCCTCCAGATCTCACCTCATCAATCGAAACTCGCGAGGCTGGCGGCCTCGGAATGTATTTGATGGGCAGGATGATGGATGATGTGCAATTCAATTACAATCCTGAAACTGGTGAAAACGAGTTACACATGAGTAAAATCGTTGGGACACGACTGCCCGAAGATGTGCGGGTTGTGCCAGTTCAAGGCCGGATTGATGCCACGGCAGCACCAGCCTTAGCGACGATTGTCCATGAGGCCGCCGAAACTGGCGGGCGGCGCATCTTGCTCGATCTTACGGGCGTAACCTTTTTAAGCAGCAGTGGTCTGCGGATTCTGCTGTTGCTGGCTCGCGAACTCAAAGGCTCCAATGGTGAACTACGCTTGTGTTCATTGCAACCAGCGGTCGCCGAGGTCTTTACGCTGACAGGATTCACCCAAATCTTTACCATTCACCGCACTCGTGATGAAGCACTTGCAGCGTTGGCAGATGTTGAGTAAGGTGCATGTTAGCCAGTTTTGATCGTGGAACCCGACTCTCGAAACATCGCATGGTGGCCCTTAGTTGGGCTACCATGCTCTTTTTGTTGGCAAGTGCCAGCATTATTTGGCAAGGCTTGCCAATTTTCAACTCGGCTACCTTACCAGTAGCTGGCGCGTTATTGCTCTTGCTCGATGGCTTGGCAGTCCGCGATCGTTCAAATCAACCACTTAGCCTCTCGGGAATTGTGCTCTTGGCCGTAGCGTTAATCAGCACGCCGAGCACAACCTTGGTTTTAGCCGCCGCCTCGGGTTTATGCATTCGGTTGGGCCGTTTGGCACGTTCACGCTATGAAGAATGGGGCCGTCGTGCCCTCGAAAGCGGTGCACGCACCTTGGGCATCGCCATCGTGCTGCCATTTATCAACGAGCTTGGGCTGTGGTCAAAACTGATCATACTCATCGTTAGCTATATTGTGGTTGTCCAAGGCGCACGCTTGATCTTTGCCTTGCTCTGGGATGGCAAGCAAATCACCATGGGCACCTGGCAGGTCAGCGCTCCTAATATTTTCTCAATTGAAATTTTGCCCTTGCCACTGGCGGCAATTGGTGCTCAAATGGCCGAAGATTTTCCCTTTAGTTTGGTGGCAATCTCGGCAGCAGGCTTGGTTGGCAGCGCATGGATGGTGCAACGCGCCAGCCGATCATTAGGCTTGCAGCGCCGCACCGTGGCTGAACTTGGTCAAATTAATGCGATCAGCCGCGCGATCATTCGCGCCGAATTAGATGTTGATTCGCTGTGTCAATTGGTCTATGGCGAGGCCAGCAAGGTCGTCGATACCAGCAATTTTCGCTTGGGCTTATTTGAAGGCCGTTTCTTTGAACTCAAGGTGCGGGTACAAGATGGTCATCACGAACCACCATTGCGCGTCGAACTCCCCAACGATCGAGGGATCGTCAGTTGGATTCGACGCACAGGTCGCTCGTTGTTGGTCGAAGATTTTGCCACTGAAATGGATCGCTTACCAGCCCAACCGACTTATCAAGCCGAATACCCGCCACGCTCAGGGGTCTATATTCCTTTGATGACTGGCGATGAGGTTTTAGGCACAATTTCGATCCAAAGCAGCGAACCACGGGCATTCGATACCGACGATTTGCGCTTGCTCTCGCTGATTGCCGATCAAGCCGCAGTTGCGATTGACAAGGCGCGAGCCTACTCAGCAGCGCGGCGGCGGGCGGCCCAACTAGCAACAATTGGCGAAGTTAGCCGCCAAGTTACGGCGATTCTCGATTTGGATCGCTTGTTGCCTTCAGTTGTGCATCGAATTCGGGTGAGCTTCGGTTATTCGCAAGTGCATCTTTTTACTTTTGATGAATTGCATCAACAGCTTTTCTTCCGTGCCAGCACCGCCAGCGATAGCCCATTTTGGCAACGCCAAGGCAAACGCTTACCGCTAGGCCTAGGTATCGTTGGCCATGTTGCGGTCACTGGCGAACCAATGTTGGTCAATGATGTGCGCGAAGAGCCACGCTTCTTGCCCGATCAACATGGCATTGCCGCCGAACTAGCCGTGCCCATGCGGGTTGGCCAACAGCTGCTCGGCGTGCTAGATGTGCAAAGCGAGAGCTACGGCGCATTTGATGAAAATGATTTCTTCGTGGTGCAAACCCTCGCCGATCAAATTGCAATCGCAATCGATAGCGCCTCGGTCTTCCAATCGCAGCAAGAGGAAGCTTGGGTGCTGAACGCGTTGTTACAATCAGCCGAAAATTTTGCCTGGGTCAGCGAGATCAGCGAAATGCTCTATCTCAGCGTGCGTCTGCCAGCCTTATTGGTTGGCTGCGAACGAGCGTTATGTCTCCTTTGGCAGCGTGAAAGCAATCGCTGGATTTTGGCCGAAGGCTGGGGCTTGACCAACGAACAACGTCAATCAATTGGTGCGAGTGCTACCGATGAGCAAGTGCCATGGCTCGAACGCATGCGCTCCGAAGGCGAATCGTTTGCGGCTGAGTTGGTCGATCTCGAACAGCTTTCGAGCGCAGGCTTAGTGCCCTACAGCAGCTATGGCGCAGTGCTGGCCCAACCGCTCAACTCACGCGGGGCCACGCTCGGGGTGCTGTTGCTTGAGCAATGTGGTCACGACGAAACCTGGCTGCCACGCCAAATTACAATTGCCGCTGGGATTGCAGGCCAAGCTGCTGCGGCGATCGAAAGTGCCTTACTGGCCCAAATCGAAGCCGCTCGCCAACATATCGAGCAAGAAATTAGCGTTGCTCGCGAAATTCAAATGAGCTTGTTGCCATCGCGCTTGCCGCAACTCGAAGGCTGGGATAGCGGCGCACATTGGAATTTAGCCCGCCAAGTTGGCGGCGATTTCTATGATTTCTGGAGTTTTCGCAGTGGGCCTTCAGCAGGCGAGATGGGCTTTGTGATTGCTGATGTCTCGGATAAGGGCGTGCCTGCGGCCTTGTTTATGGCACTTTCGCGCTCGTTGGTGCGTGGTGCGGCGCTCGACGGCTCACCACCATCGCAGGCGATCGAACGTGCTAACCGCTGGATTATGCGCGATAGCCAATCGTATATGTTCGTAACGCTCTTCTATGGAATTATTAATCCTGTGACTGGGCGTTTGCGCTACACTTGTGCTGGGCATAACCCGCCGTTGCTGTATCGCGCCGCTACAGGCCAGATCGAGCAATTGCGCACACCTGGCATTGCCTTAGGTGTAATCGATGACGCAGTTTTAGGCGAAGCCGAGACGATTATTGAATTAGGCGATGTTTTAGTCTGTTATACCGATGGCGTAACCGAGGCAGTTGATAGTACAATGGATGAGTGGGGCGTGCCACGCCTGATGGAGACGATTCATCAGACCGCCCACAGCGATGCAGCCACAATGCTGCATACAATTAGTAGTCGCCTTGCGGCGCATACTGGCGATTTACCAGCGTTCGATGACCTTACTTTAGTGGTAATCAAACGGCTGGCCGATGCCAATCAACCTGTTTGAGGAATTTGATCGTGCGTCTCCTAAATAAACATGTGATCATCACTGGTGGCTCCAGCGGCATTGGCTTTGCTACAGCCCAACGCATGTTGGCTCGCGGAGCCTCGGTTTCGTTGATCGCTCGCAATCGGATTCGATTGGTCGAGGCTGCCGAACGCTTGCAACCCTTGATCAATCGGGCTGGACAGCGGATCGAAATTGCCACTGCCGATGTGCGAGTTCGCCATGATGTCAGTCAAGCCATCGCCGATCTGATTCAACGGGCTGGCCCATGTGATGTGCTAATCGCCGCCGCTGGTGGCGCACAAGCTGGACCATTTCAACAACTTGATGATCAGGTTTTTCGTGATCTGATGGATTTGAATTATTTTGGGACGCTGCACGCAATTCGCGCAGTTGTGCCGCATATGCAAAATCGCCGGGTTGGCTCGATTGTCGCGATTTCATCGGTAGCTGGTTTGGTTGGAGCCTTTGGCTATAGCGCCTACACTCCCGCCAAATTCGCGATTCGTGGGCTGATGGAAGTCTTGCGCCAAGAACTAAAAGCTTATAACATCACTGCGAGCGTGGTGTATCCAAGCGATATTCAAACCGAGGTTGGGCAACCGAGCAGTAATGGCGATGGCAGTGTGAGCTATCAGCAGCCAATTAACGCCGACCGGATTGCCCAAGCGATTGTCCGTGGCATTCTCAAACGCCGCTTTATCATCACCGCCGATGCCCAAAGCTCATGGTTGGTGCGAGTTGGCAATTTAGCCGCGCCAATCTTAAACAGGTTCTTTGTTCGTCCTGTGAAGCGTTCACAACAGCAACCAAAGCCCCACGAAGATAACACACCACCAACAGGCTTGGTTTAAGGAGAGCATTATGCAATCGTGGTCGGATGATATTCAGCAACAAGCCGCCGTGTTTAACGCGATTGGGGCCGATTATGAGGTGATGTTTGGCAATAATCAAGATCAGCAGGATCTCAGTCAATGGTTGGCTGATCTGTTGGAGCCAAACTCGAAAGTGCTCGATTCCGGCTGTGGCACAGGTATTCCCACCGCCCAAACTTTGGCCAAAGCTGGCCATGAAGTAACCTGTCTCGAAATTTCAGCCTCAATGCTCAATTTGGCGCGGCAAAATGTACCCAACGGCCAATATGTGCTTGATAGCGTCAATCACGTTAATTTTGAGCCAGCCTCGTTTGATGCGGTTGTATCGTTTTTTGCCTTGCTGATGCTGCGCCGCAGTGATATTGAGCATGCCTTACAGCAATTCCATCATTGGCTCAAACCTGCGGGCTTGTTGCTACTCTCAATGGTTGAAGGCGATTTCGATTATATTCAAATTGTGCTCGGCGATCAGCCAGTCTTTGTGACGGCCTATCCCCAAGCCCAACTTGAAGCCTTGATCACCAAATCGGGCTTTCAAATTCTCGAAACCCGCTTGCAACATTATGTACCTCACCACGGCGCAACTCCCGAAACTCAAATTTTCATCGTGGCCCAACGCGATTAAATTCTCCCTACGCCCTAGTTCCTGCCAGTGCTCCATTAACTAAAAAGCCCCTCTCCCACCGCAGTGGGAGAGGGGTTGGGGTGAGGGGTTTACTTACTAATCAGCGGCAAATACTGCACTGAACTCGTATCATAATCATCAAGATAGGCTGCAACCCACGCTAGCGGCGAATTCCAGTTAATCGTTATTTCATTGGTTGACCACGAATCGATATGATCAACATAGCACTTCAATGCCGCACAACCAGCCAATTCAGCTTGGGCATAGGGGTCTTGAATGCTTGAATTTGGGCCACCAGCCACCACGCCTGGCGGCGTACCAGGATATTCTGGATTGATTTGCTTAGCCCAGAAACGATGGTGTGGATTGGTCAGCGCGACCGAGCCATAGCCCGAAATATACGAGCGATTCAGCGGATTACGTCCTAGCAAATAATCCATGCCTTGGCTAATTGCATCGGCATAGCTGGCATCACCAGTGAAATCGCCAGCCAAACCCATCACAATCATATTATTCAGAATTGATGAGTTGGAACCCCAAGGATACTGTGCCCCAGGATCAAACGGAATGCCATAGCCACTCGATTGTTGCATCGCGATAAATTGATCAGCTGCTGCAATCACTGCTGCACGAGCAGTTTGGCGATTCGCGCTACTCAAATCACTGGGAACCAAGGCCAACGACAACGTACCAAGGCTAGCCACGCCACCCCAATACATGGCGCTACCGCCGCTAACATCAATCCGCAAGTAATAGCTTGATTCTTCGATTGCTTCGCGATAGGTGGCCGAGCCAGTCGTGATATACAACTCAGCGGCAGCCCAATACCATTCATCGCTCAAGGTGTTATCGCCATAGCCACCACCGCCATTGAAGTTATCGCGGGCAATTTCGTTAGGATAAGCCAAAGCTGCTTGCCAAGCTCGTTCAGCTGCCACCAAACAGCGATCGGCAAAGGCTTCGTCGATCTCACGCCAAATCCGCGAACATTGGGCAGCGGTTGCCGCCAAGTTTAAGGTTGCGGCGGTGCTTGGTGGATACAAATAGCGCATTTGGCTATCTTCGTGCGGAGCCATTGGCAAGCCAGTCCAGTTCGCATCGTGAACTTTATGATGCACCATGCCTGTTTTGGAAACTGGCGCAGTCGGCGGAATTTGCATTCCTAGCATAAACTCCATATTCCAGCGCACTTCATCCAATAAATCGGGCACACCATTACTATTTTCGGGAATATTCATCGTGCCATCGGCAAATTGGGCTAGGCTCTCGGGGCCACGTTGCTGCGCTCGTTCATATTGATTCAGCAACGTCCAGACCGAAATACCACTGTTGACTACATATTTGCCATGGTCGCCAGCATCGTACCAACCCTTTGAAACGTTGAGTTGATAATCGCACCCCGGCCAACTTTGACCTTGAGTGTCGGTGCCAGTAAAACAGGTTACCGAGGTATCGCCTTGATTAGGTGCAACCCCGATATGGCCAGCAGGCCGCGTCCATTGTTCGCCACCCGCATAGGGCATGGTAATCGCAATCCCGCTGCGGTTATGATAGAAATAGGCCAAGGCATCATATTTCATGCGCGAATAAATGCTAGCTTCAATCGCAAATGGGTAGCTAGTTTCGCTGCCGACGCTCAAATAATAGCCTTCGCCAACCGTTTGGTAGTTGGAAAAATCGATCAAATGCACATGTTCAGCCGAAGCTGATTCTTCGCCATAAACCGTGGTTTGGCCGCTCAAAACCACCGTATCAGCAGCGTTGTGCAATTGCCAAGCCAATGGCTCAGTCGCAGGATGCACCAAACTTGCCATTTTGCTCATGGTTGGCAAATAGCTGGCTTGGTTGACGCGAATTCCGGTTTCTAACATAGACAAACTCACCTGATCAATACAGATCGTCGGGGTTCCTAACCCACCCATTTGGAACAACAACGAGGCTGCATCGCTATAGGCCGACGTAAAATTATAGACAAATTCTGTCCAGGCTGAGTTGAGCACTGGATCAGCCGCAAAATAGCCAGTGTATGGCTCGGCATTTTTTTGCAAACGCACTGGCAAAGTGACTGGCGCGGTTGATTTGGCAGCAAATTTAAGTTGATAGCTCACGCCAGTTTCAATTGCAATGGTATGTTGACCAAGCTGCACATCCCAAGGATTGGTACCAGCAGCGTTGATCGTCAAACATGCGCCATCATCGGTGTTGACACTGACATCACCACCTGTCCACCAAGGCGGCAGGCCACCAACAAACTCGCCATTTTGCACCAAATTGCCCGATGGCTCAAGCGGGCCAGTTTCGCCCAGCACTTGTACATCATCAATTGTCAGCACGTTTGTGCCTTGACCGCCCATCTGAAACTGAAAAGCAGCCCCAGCATCATCAAAGCCCGAGGTAAAGACAAATTGATGGGCTTGATCGCTCGTGGTCAAAGCAACGTCTTGACTAAAATAGTTGGTATAAGGCGAAGCCTCTTTTTGCAGTTTTACCACCACATTACCAGTGGCCGAAGCACGAATGCGAAAGGTGACCGTGTAGGTTTGGCCTAATTGAAGCGTAACCCCATTTTGGCCAACGATTGCATCCCATGGATTACTACCAGCATTGTTGATGGTTGCGACTAACGCACCACTAGCAGTATCAGTAGCGATCGAACTGGTGGCCCACCATGGTGCAAAACCAGCGCTGAAATCACCATTTTGGAGCAAATTACCAACATCTTGAGGGGGTTGAGCGTAAATCTGAGAGGTGGCTGGCACAATCGCTTGTTGGCAGCCTAAAGCAATAATCAACCAAAAGACGAAAAATCCTCGTGCCCAAAAGCTCCTCGTCGAACGAATACCAATCACGGTACGGCTGTGGTCAGCGCTCATTGCTGCCTCCATGATTCACTTCATTGGAATCGGTCTCAATACATCAGCGTAAATAACAGAAGGTTGTTCAAACGAAAGCTGCTGCTACAGTGCTACACGATAGTTGGTGCTTTCGTCGGCAATTGAGAACGATCTCATAACTAGATAGCATATAATAGCATAGGATTGTGCCGTATAATGCAACCAGCAATTTGCCGCGTTGAAGCTTGATTGGCTTGAGGAACCCATGCAACCCGCCCGAATCAGCCACAACTATACACCCATGCCATTTCGTCGCTTGCTGCGCTGGTCGATGATACTCTCAACCGTTTTGGGCTTTATCATCCTCATTCCAGTTGCAACCTCAGGCTTAAATGTTGAAAATGTGCTTATGACCTTTGGCTCCAGCTATTCGATTGGGATTGCCGCGCCATCGCTGGTCTTTTTTTTGCTGCGCTGGACGATGCCAATCGCGCAAGGCCGCAATTGGTCGCCGATTCGGGCTTGGTCGTTGGCAGCATTTTTGGGTGGACTGATTGCCACAATTATTTATGCAGTGATTTTTGGGTTATTTTTTATTCCCGCGAATGAGCGTTTTAACTTCATTATTTTTTGGACGATCCTTGGTTCGTTACTTTCAGCAGGCACGACTGGTTTGTTTTATACTGCCGAACGTGTGCTCAACGAACTCGACAAAGGCCGCCAAGCGTTACGCCACAACGCCGCACTTTCGGAAGAATTACGGCTCGCTCGCATGATCCAAGAAGGCTTGCTACCTGACCATCCACCTGAAATCAATGGTTTAGCAATTGCTGGCGGTTGTTTTCCGGCTCACGAAGTTGGCGGCGATTTGCTGAGCTACGATCTGACTGCTGATGGCCGCTTGTGTCTTAGTGTCGGCGATGTTACTGGCAAAAGCGTTAGCGCGGCCATGCTGATGGGCATTACGCTGGGCGTTTTGCAATCAGAAATTTACGATCATGAAGAGCCAGCGACTGTGCTCAGCGAGCTTGATCGTTGGCTGCGCACCAAGCGTCAAACCAATAATTTTGTGGCCTTGCAAGTCGCCTTGTTCAATCTACAAACCAGCAGCATGCTCTTGGCGAATGCTGGGCAATTAGCGCCCTTGCGTCGTCGCCAGCACGAAGTAGAGTTTCTAGAAATTAAGGGCAGCTTGCCGCTGGGCATGGGGCCAACGATGCCCCACGTTCAAGAACAACTCAGCTTACAATCGGGCGATTTGCTGGTGTTTTATACCGATGGCGTGGTTGAAGCCCAAAATGCTAAAGGCGAGATGTGGGGCTTTGAAAGTCTCATCACGCTAGTCAAAACGATCAAGAGCAATCACCCGCATGAAATTGTCCAAGCAATTCTCACGGCAATTCGTAGTTATACCCACAACATCGAACCGCACGACGATATTACCTTGGTTGTGGTGGCTGTTCAATAAATTATGTCAAGTAAACACCAGATTGAGCATATTCAACTTGAGCATAATGCCTTAGCGCCAATTTTTATCGCCAAACTTGAGCCACAGCACATCCCCAATGTAGTCAATTTACCGCATCGCCATAGCTTCCACGAGCTTTTATGGATCAAGGCTGGCACTGGTCGGCATTGGGTTGATCAGCAATCATATCCCTTGCAAGCCCACACTTTAGCTTTAGTAGCCCAAGGTCAGGTGCATGTTTTTGAGCAGGCCGAGGAGCTTGATGGCTATTATTTGCGCTATGATCAGGCTTTTCTGTCCGCCCAACCTGATGAGCAGCAACCACTATTTATTACTAATGGTGGGATGCAACTGAGCGCTCCCGATAGCCAGATTATCGATAGTTTGTTTGAATTATTGGCCCACGAATATCAACAGGAAGATTGTTTGGCCAAATATCACAGCCTGCGCCATTTACTGCTGACCCTACTTTGGCAAAGCCAGCGCCTAAGCCAAGCAGCCGATCAACAGCCACAATCAGCCAATTATGCCATCTATCGCCAATTTTTGGCGCTGCTCGAACAAGCATTTCAGCAGCATCACGATATTCACTATTATGCTGATCAGCTTAATCTCAGCAAAACTCAATTTGCTCAAATTATTAGCCAGCACAGCGGCCAACCACCCAAACGACTGATTCTTAAACGAATTTTGCTCGAAGCTCAGCGTTATTTGCAATTTACTAGCATGCCAATTCAACAACTAGCCCAAAGCCTCGGCTTTCATGATCCTTTTCATTTCAGTAAATTTTTTAAGCAAGAGCTAGGTATTTCGCCACGCCGCTACCGCGAACAAAGCTTCAAAAAATGATATGCTCTGCACAAAATTTTTCCATTTTTTCAATCTCCCACAATCGCTACAATAAAGCGATGGCTCGTATTCCAGCAGGTACAAGCCAGCAATGAATTAGCACAATCAAACGAGGGCTTCATGAAACGGATCGTGATCGATCAAAAAATTGCAGTTTGCGTCGTATTTGTGGCGGCGTTGTTTATGAGCATTATGGATGGCACGATTATCAACGTCGCCTTAGCAACCATCCAACAAGATTTTGGCGCGAGCAGCAGCGCAATCAACGCGATCGTGGTGATCTATTTAATTTGTATTGCGGTGGTGATTCCAGCTTCGGGCTGGTTGGGCGACCGTTGGAACACCAAATGGGTCTTTTTAACCTCACTTGGTTTGTTTACCTTGGCCTCACTGGCCTGTGGCTTAGCCCAAAACATTGAGCAATTAATGCTGACTCGGGCAGCCCAAGGCATCGCCGCTGGCGCATTGATGCCTGTTGGCACAACCATGCTCTTTCGCACCTTCCCGCCGCACCAGCGCATCCAAGTTTCGCGGGTGCTGATTATTCCAACAGTGATTGCGCCCGCTGTTGGGCCAGTACTCGGCGGATTTTTAGTCGATCATCTGTCGTGGCACTGGGTCTTTTTCGTCAATGGCCCAATTGGTTTAGCCGCGCTGATCTTTGGGGTCATTTGGTTGCAAGCGCCAGCCCAAGAAGAAGTTGGGGCATTCGATTGGCTAGGCTTTATTTTGGCCGGCGCTGGATTTGCCGCCTTGCTCTACACCTTGACCGAAGGCGCTAGCAAAGGTTGGAGTTCACCATTAATTCTGGCTAGCGCAGCAGTTGGCGTTATAGCGATCACCACGCTGGTAGTTGTCGAATTAGCCAAAGCTCAGCCAATGCTGGATCTACGCTTATTCTCAATTCCATTGTTTCGCGTCAGCAATTTAGTGGCGATTTTCGGCTCGGCGGCCTTTACAGGCATTTTGTTTCTGATGCCGCAATTTTTGCAAAATGTCGTTGGAGCCAGTGCCCTCGAATCGGGCTTGACCACCTCACCCGAAGCGATCGGCGTGGTGCTATCGAGCCAAATCGTGGCGCGGCTTTACCCCAAAGTTGGCCCACGCCGCTTGACCTTTGGCGGGGTTTTGGGGGTTGCCGTGATGATCGGCTTGATGAGTACGATCAATGCTGAAACCAATTTATGGTTGGTACGGGCCTTGATGTTTGGCACAGGTGTGGGGATGGCCTACCTCTTTTTGCCAATTGAGGCCGCCGTGTTTGCCCAAATTCCCCATGCTTCGACAGGCCAAGCCTCAGCCATTTTCAGCATGCAACAACAACTTGGTTCGGCCTTGGGCGTAGCCATTTTGGGTAGCGTGTTGGCACTGAATCACAGCGGCACAACGATCAATCAAAATGCCCAAAGCTACCAGTATGCCTTCTTGGCGGCGGCAGTTTTGGCATTCGTTTCAGCCTGTATAGCCTTGTTTATTCGCGATCGCGATGCAGCGGCGACCATGGCACAACATGGCGAGCACAGCGAATTAAGTCATTCAATCGCTTAAAAAATGGCGGCGCATGATGTTGCTCATGCGCCGCCGATGTTTAAACTAAATAACTTCTTGGTCACGCAAACGCGGCTGTGGATCATCGCCACGACTGCTGGGGCGTTGTTGTGACTGTTGGGGTTGGCCGCCAAATAAACCGCCGCCACCAAACAATTGCCCAAACAAATCGCCAAGCCCACCAAGTGCATCGCCGTAGCCACCTTGCGGCTGTTGTTGTTGCGGCGGCTGTTGCCGTTGCTGACCACCACCAAATAATTCTTCAAAACCGCTGGTCTTACTTGGCTCGCCACGGCCAGCGCTGAGGCCATTGGAAAGCAGGGTCTGTAACAAACTACCAAACAATGAGCTAGCTCCAGCAGCCCCTGGATCGACCTTGCCAGATGTATCGTTATTGCCGAATTGACCAAAACCAGAGCCTTGCTGAGTTGTGCCATAGGCTCCACGTTGCGAAGCTTTGTAGCCATCCATCAAGGCTTCGAGCGTCGATTTGCCATTATTACGCGATTGCATAAAGGTGGTCACGCCTGGCACAAGCCCATCGAGAATGCCGCCTTCGCCCTGTTGTTTAACCCCAGGCGTATTTTGCACCCCGCCGAGCAAGCCGCCGAGCAATTTGACAATATCATTCACCCCAAACGACGTTTTACCTTCTAAATCTTTGGCAGCTTGATCTAAGCCGTTGGCATACATCGGAGCGGTTGGGCCTTTGCCGGAAGTGCGTAAAGCCTTGCTCGCCGCGCGTAAGGCTTGATCAACCGAGCCTTGGCCTTCATTTTGGCGCAATGTATTGGTGATTGTTTCAAAATTGCTGAGCATGTTATCGCCAGCATCGCCGTCGCCAACTCCATCAAGCGCATTCAATGAATCTCGTTCATCGGCTAAATTGCGGGTCATTTCGGCAAAAAGGTCGGTCAAAGCCTTCGACATACAACAACTCCTTTGGTGCTAAACCATAATCCTACTATTGGTATTGCTATTTTCGTACCACCAATTGCCAGATTCTAACAGCTTGGCATGATCAACTCAATGCTTAAACAGCAATCGGCTGCCTGTGCTGAATCAACACAAGCAGCCAATCGAGTGCGATGCTTAGCTATTTTGCACCAACATCAAGACACTGCTCAATGGTTGGTCAGCCAATTGGGGCATCAACTGCAACATTCCCTGTACTTTATGCAACACTGCTTGTTGCTCTTCGCTAGCAATACCCAAGACTTGTTCGAGGGCTGCGCCAACCGTCAGGGTTTGCAATTCTTCAGCATTCAAATATTGGCTGGCAATCAAGGCTGCTTCGCGCAACACTGGTTGGGCAGCAGTCAGATTCAAACCATTGTCGTTGCTGGCAGATTTTTCAGCATCGCCATTGCCATTTGGCAACACCCGACTGATCAAACGATTACCAAGCTCTTTCAATGGAGCAGGCGCGGTGTTGAGCAAACTGCCAACCCCATCAGCCAAACCAATCATGCGCAGAATTTGTTGGGCAGTTTCAGGCGTTCCATAGAGCTTGAAGTCCATCGCGGCCATCGCTTCGCCCATAGCTTTAGCTTGGGCTACGCCAATTTCCACCTTAGCATGCATGCGAATCCGCTCAAGCTCTAATTCCTGAGCAACCCCAGCGTGAGCAGCTAAAGCTTCGGCTAAAGCTTTCTGACCTTCGGCTTCGGCAAGGGATTTGGCACGAACAGCATCGGCTTCAGCCAAACCACGCTCACGAATCGCCTCAGCTTCGACACGGGCGGCATCAGCTTTGGCCTTAATCACTTCAGCTTCGGCCAAACCTTGCGAAGCCACAGTTGCTTTGGTTGCTTCGGCGCGTAAGATTTCCGCATCAGACATCGCTTGGGCTTCAGTGCGACGAGCTTCGGCCATCTTAATTGCAGCACTTGCTTCGGCGGTTGCCTTTTTATTCAAGGCTTCAGCATCAGCTTCGGCCTGCTTAATTTGGCGGAAGGTTTCAAGCTCAACTTCATTTTTACGATTGATAATTTCGCGCTTGGCATCACGTTCAGCATTGATAATTTGAATTTGCGCTTCACGTTCAGCGGCAGCACGTTCTTGTACCGTAACCACGCCTTGCTCAGCGACTTCACGTTCGGCAGCAATCGCCAAACGATCTTTCTCAGCTTGTTCGAGCTTGGCTTGCTCTTGAGCCAAGGCCACTTGGCGTTCGCGGTCGGCCACTTGGACGGCTTGTTCACGCAGAACTTGGCTGCGCTGAACTTCGCGCTGGCGTTCTTGTTCGGCCAACTGAATTGCTTGTTGCTTGCGTTGTTCGGCCAACATAACCGCTTGTTCTTTGAGCTTTTCGGCTTCGGCGATGGTGCGTTCTTTTTCAACCCGACTTAATTCAGCAGCTTGTTGTTGTTCGTAGGCAACGCGTTCAGCAGCAGTGCGTTCCTCAGATTCGCGAATCAAAATTTCACGTTGTTGAGTGGCGCGGGCTTGCGATAAGTTTCGCTCTAAATTCAATTTTTCTTGATCAACATCAGCATTACGCCGAGTAATTTCCAATTCGCTGGAGCGTTCAATATCATTTTGTTCTTGCGAAGTCGAAGCATTACGTCGAGCAATTTCCAACTGTTTTTGGCGCTCGATCGTATTGCGTTCTTGCTCAGCCGTAGCATTGCGCTTGGCAATTTCAGTTTGGGTCATTTGATCAATTTCGTTGCGTTGTTTGAGCGCTTGCTGAATAACTTCGGCATTGGCGCGGGCCACTTGCGCCCCGAAGACATCATCAGTGCCAAAACTACCTTGGCGGGCGCTCTTTAATGTGGTAATTGAAACCGCTTCAAGCACCAAACCATTTTCAGCTAAATCGCTGCGCACCAAATTTTGCACCCGTTCAACAAATTTTTCACGCTCTTGGTGTAATGACATCAAGGTAAAGGTGGCAGCTACGTCGCGCAGCGCACCTTCCAATTTGCTTTCAACCAAACGTTTGACACTATCGGTATTAACTTCTTTACCACCGATAGTACGGGCAGCGCGTTCAATATCTTCAGCAATTGGATTAACTTTGATAAAGAAAATTGCCCGAATATCGGCATATTGGGGGTCGATCGTTAGCAACGCATTGGCTTCCGTTCGCTCGACATCAATATCCATCGTGCGCAAATCAACCCAAGTAATTTCATGAAAAGCTGGAATTACCCAGCTACCACCATTGAAAACAACCTTTGGTTTGCTGCCACCAGTCCGCACATAGGTACGGTCGGCAGGCGCTTTCACATAAAAGTGGTTGACCAAGGCAAAAAACACCACAACCAACAGAATCACGACCAGTAGGGTAATCCCGACTAACACTGCAATCTGTTCCATTAGCAATAACTCCTTATAACCCAGGATGGCAGCAATACTCTACTCAAACAGCCATCCTAGAGACGTTCCCTCGTAAAATGTTCCTTCTTTCAAAAAGCTATAAGCATCACATTCGAGTATTCCTCAAACTCAACCCAATATCTAAATACTAACGACCAAATTGTTTGGCAATAAAACAACGCTTGGTTTGATCGTATTCAACTAAAGCGACCTCAGTGTTGGTTGGTAATGGCTCACCAGTGGCTAATTGAGCAAATACCGTGTGCACTGTGCCATGAAGATCACGTACCTCTACTCGGCCATAAGTAACGCTAATCGTTGGGCTACTAACCCGCCCAACTCGCCCAACCAGTTGCTCAAAACCAACGATCAGGCTATTTTCAGGAGCTAATTTAGCGAATAGGCGACTGGTACGACTGGTTCCGACAAAGGCTAAAGGCAAACTCAACACCAAAACCACCGCAAAAAACCAACTGGGGTATACGCCATCAAATTGAAACGCTACCGCATTCAGCAGTAGCCCAATCAAACCAAACAGCGATAAAAAACTAACGAGGATAAACATCAGGGGCACTTTGCCAACCCCAAGCGTGTCGAGAGCGCCATCAAAAAAATCATGGCCATCGCTATCGATATCAGCATCGCTATCGTGGTCGCCGAAGCCGCCAACAATTTGCAAAACTGCAAAGACCAAGCCAAGGCCAAGACTAATTAAAAATGGTAAGTTGTACCACGTTGTCCATACCTTCATGGGCGTTTTCTCCACATCCTAGTGTAGCTTCTGTACGTGGTAATTATTAAAATGTTGCAGTGTATGAACTGCTGCGAGCGGTACACCAAGCATAGCACAAAAGCCAGATGCGACACAAGCGGCATGCTTGTGTTAAAATACGCAACATTGTGTTGTCGCCCAACGGCTCTAGCCGCGTTATCAACGCTGATTGCACACCGACGTGCTGCTTCTAGGCGTGGCTTTGGCTTTGTTAGTATCCAAACGCGAGGAGAGCAGTCGTATGCTCCGAACTCACACCTGCGGCGAGTTGCGCCGCGACCACATCGACCAAACCGTGACGTTAGCTGGTTGGGTTCATCGCCGCCGTGATCACGGCACGGTGCTCTTTTTAGATTTGCGTGATCGCTATGGCTTGACCCAAGTGATTGTTGATCCCTCGTCGAATCCCGAAGCTCGCGCCATACTTGATAGCATCAAAAATGAGTATGTGATTCAAGTCACTGGGCGGGTGCGCTCACGACTGGCTGGCGCAGAGAATGCCAATTTGGCAACTGGCGCAATCGAACTCGAAGTGCAAAGTGCCAAGATTCTCAACACCGCCAAAACTCCACCAATCTTGGTGAATCGTGATGGTGGCGAGGATGAAGCGCTGCGCTTGAAATATCGCTATATTGAATTGCGCCGCGAACGCCAACAACATATTTTGGGGTTACGCCATCGCACGATCAAATTTATGCGCGATTGGATGGATCGCGAGGGCTTTTGGGAGATTGAAACCCCCATTTTGATGAAAAGCACGCCCGAAGGCGCACGCGACTATCTCGTGCCAAGTCGCTTACATCCAGGCGAATTTTATGCCTTGCCTCAATCGCCGCAACAACTTAAGCAATTGTTGATGGTTTCGGGCATCGACAAGTATTTCCAGATTGCGCGTTGTATGCGTGATGAAGATTTACGGGCCGACCGCCAGCCCGAATTCACCCAACTTGACATTGAGATGAGCTTTGTTGAGCAAGACGATGTGCTTGATGTTGTTGAACGCTTGATGACTGAATTGGTGGCCAATGTTACGCCGCACAAACGCTTGGTTTCGCCCTTCCCACGGCTGACCTACGCCGATGCGATTGAATATTACGGCTCCGACAAGCCCGATTTGCGCTATGACTTAAAGTTTGTCAATGTGGGCGAAATCGTCAAAGATAGCCAATTTGGCGTGTTTACTGGTGCACTCAGCAGCGGTGGCAAAGTTCAAGCCATTCGCTTGCCTGGTTGTGGCAACTACTCGCGTAAGCAAATCGACGACCTACAAGAAGTTGCCAAAATTGGTGGAGCCAAAGGCATGGCTTGGATGGCGATCGAAGCTGATGGCAGCGTGCGTTCGTCGATCGCCAAATTCTTCGAGCAAGCCCAACTTGATCAATTAAAGAGTGCAACAGCGGCTGAAGCTGGCGACTTAATTGTCTATGTTGCTGATAAACCAGCGGTGGTAGCGGCCTCGTTGGATAAAGTACGACGCGAAATGGCCAAGCGGCTCGATCTCGCCGACAAAGATCTGATGCATTTTGCTTGGGTGATCGACTTCCCAATGTTTGAATACAACGCCGAAAGTGGCGAATGGGATGCCGCGCACCATCCATTCTGTATGGTCAACCCTGCCGATGTGGAGAAAATGCAGCGCGGCGAGTTTGAAGGCGTGAGGGCCGCCTCATACGACTTAGTGTGTAATGGCTACGAGTTAGCTTCTGGCTCAATTCGGATTCACGATCGCAGCATTCAGCAATACATTTTTGATCGTTTGCCCTATAGCCCTGAAGAAATTCAAAAGCGTTTCGGGCATATGTTGGAAGCCTTCGAATATGGCGCACCACCGCACGGCGGCATGGCTCCAGGCATCGATCGCTTGGTGATGTTGCTGGCCGATACCGACAACATTCGCGATGTAATTGCCTTCCCCAAAACTCAACGCGCCGAAGATCTGATGATGAATGCACCATCGTCGGTCGATGCCAAGCAATTACGTGAGCTTGGCTTGCGCTTGGCCGATGGAGTTGAACCACGCGGCTAAGTTTAAATTTCAGCACAAATTGCTCATAGTTGCCTAAACTATGGGCAATTTGTGTTTAAAACCCAAAACCTGTGATACGATAACCTGAGTGATTGAACGTGTGGATTGGCATGCAAACGGCGCAAATTTCTTCGATTAATTTAAGTATTCAGCAGCGTTGGCTGATTTGGCTGTGGGTGCTGCTCGGCGGGCTGAATCCGCTCGGTTGCTTGTGGCATTGCGGCGAATTGACCCAAGCAAATGAAATTAATCTAAATCGCGATGCAGGAATGTTTATCTGTTTGCTGGCTGAATCGCAGCCACCCGCCAGCAACCTACACGTCCATGCGCCTAGCTCAAACCCCGATCCAGTCCAGCAAGGAGTAGCGCAATTGCATGGGTTTGATAGCCTCGCATTAGATTTAAACTGGCTTTGGCAACAATCCAACCAGCAACCACTCATTTGGCAGAGCCAACCGATAGCCCCGCCCCTAGCGCCCCCACCAGAATTACGATAATTAAGTTAATTTCAGTATATTCTTGCTATTGTTAAAGGAGTATTCAGCGTGTTCAAACGATTTTTGCTTTGTTTATTGTTATTAACTAGCCTCGTTGCTTGTGGTGGCAATAATTCGGCTCAAGTGCCCGCGCCAGTCGAAAAAACCGTCGATGGCGTGACTCTCAAACTTACCTCAGAAAGCCCATTGAGCCAAAACACCGACCAAACGTGGGTGATTAATGTGACTCAAAATGGCCAACCTGTGGATAACGCCGATGTCTATTTGGATATTGATATGCCTTCGATGCCAATGGGCCAGAACAAACCGCTAGCCAAAAGCGAGGGCAACGGCAACTATCGCGCCCAAGGCATCTACACCATGGGCGGAGCGTGGGCGGTGAGCGTATTCGCCGAATTCGACGGCAAAGAATATCAAGCCAGCTTCGATTTCAACGTACCAGAATAATACCTAGGGCTGGCTCTTCAATCCAAACGAAGGGCTAGCCTTTTTCTGCTTCATTCAGACTTGACAAATTCAGCAACTTCAGGCATCATTGGCGCTAGCAAAACAAATGCGGGAGTAGCGCAATGGTAGCGCATCTGCCTTCCAAGCAGATGGTTGCGAGTTCGAGTCTCGTCTCCCGCTCCATGTACACTACGAAGCTCCAACGGAAACAACGGTTGAAATGCTGTTGTTGGTTGGAGCTTTGTTATTCTCCCAGCCGTAATCCATACCCGATGCAACATGCTTTGAATAATCCGGCGTTGCTCAGGAAACCCAAGCGCTTCGAGTAAGTGGGGTAAATGCTCCAAGAAGGCCCGTGCTTGATCAAGATTGATATGTGGTGGCGCACTTGGTACTGTCTGAAGTTGCTGTTTAAGTTTGGTCACCTCTGCATGGTAAATTGCATCTGGTGAACTACCACACCCACGAGGGGCGTGGCTTCTGCCTTCAACGACGGCTACCAGCGTTTCACTGGGTTTACACCATCTCCAGCAGCGTTTTGGCTTTCCGTCGTCCCAACGGCAAGCAAGCGTAGCCCTTCGTGCAGCATGTTGATCGCGGCGTTGACATCCCGATCATGGGCTGTGCCACAGATATGACAAGTCCACATACGGTCGGATAGCGTCAGGGCGGTTTTGGTCTGGCAGTGGTGGCAGGTTTTCGATGATGCGTAGAAGCGATCAACCTGCACCACCTGCCTGCCATGCCATTCCGCTTTATCATGAAGCATCTGCACGAAAGTCCCTAGGGCGGTATCACTGAATGATTTGGCCAGCTTGGTTTTCACAAGGCCTTTGATATTCAGGTCTTCGATGCACACCACGTCGAATCGTTGAACAATCCCCACCGCATGTTTATGGAGCCAATCCAAGCGCCGGTTTTTGATTTTCTGGTAAATTTTGGCAACCCGCTTCCTTGCTTTGGCGCGGTTTCTACTGCCCTTCTGCGTTCGTGCGAGTTTCCTCTGAGCGCGGGCAAGTTTCTTCTGGTTTCGGCGGTAGAACTTCGGTGGTGCTGTCTTCTCGCTCGTTGACAGCGTGGTGAATGATTCCAGTCCTACATCAATCCCCACAGGCCGATCAGCCGTGAGCAGCACCTTGCATAAGCAAAGGACACCATTGCACCGCATTGCCACAAAAAACGCGTAGTCTACCCCATGAACTGCGCGTTCGCTGTCACGTGTGGAAAGGGAATTGAAGGTCATCCACGGTGATGCGTTTCATCGAATAACACGCATACCCACATCGCCCGTCGTGGACGAGCTACGTTACCACCTTACAAGACTCCTCGTGGAATACCCGCTGGAGGTAAGCCTTGAGTTTGTGGCCACCTATGGATAGGCACACGTCAAAAAATGATATACTCGCGCTATCTCGCTGGATTAATCATCTCCATGATGGTTGGCAAAACCACGCATACAGCAGGTAGCCGTAGCATTGCCACCGGACGCACTGATTCTCAAATAGCAGGTCAAAATCGACACGATGATCGAGGGCTTCGCGCATTTCTGTGATCGCTTAGACCACATTATCACGCGATGTGCCAACTACGGTTAATCGAACCATAGCAGATCCTAAACCTAAAACCACAAACGGCTCGAATAATGGAGCCGCTTATGGTTTTAGTCAGCGATTTCTCTTAGGCAATAAGCATAGTGATGTTTTGAACCGACGATGTGACCGTAGCCCCCGAAGCCCCGATCAAGCAGCTTGATCAGTTAGGTAACACTCATTATCCTAAAATGCAAAGTGCACGTGAGAATTTCCCACATGTACTTGTTCCTAGCGATCATAAATCCATTCCTAACGAAGAGGATTCATCGGAGATGCCGAGCAAAGAAGCTCAGTGCCAATCCACTTGCTTAGTGCTGAATCGATTTCCGATCAACCTCAGGTGCATCAAGGCACAATTCTGGTATCAATTGGCAGCCTGCCTCAGTACATTCAGCCAAAAACACATAGTGCCCAACTGGCCCCTCGAGTAAAGTCAAGGCCACATCCTTGATCAGCGTAGCATACCGATGTGCATTAACTTCGGGTGGGGTATTCGTATCCGCTTCGCCAGCAATGATCATTACGGGAATATCCACCGCAGCCAATCCATCGGAGGTGAATGATTCACCAAGGGCTGATGCCAAAACGAAAACAGCCCGAATGCGCTCATCACGGTACTAATTGCTCAATAATAATTGTCATCATTGCTGAGTGCAGCATACATTCATTTCCACACAACAAAACCATATGCCTTACGTGAGCTGCTGAGCAAGCCCAAGAATAATGCCTTCGGGGCCGCGAATAAAACAGAGCCGATAGAAGTTCTCATACTGGGCAATTTCACCGACAATTTCAGCACCATGCGGGCTCAAGCGAGCAAGAACCGCATCAAGATCATCAACGGCAAACATAATCCTTCGAATACCCAGCGCATTCGAAGGAGCATTGTGTGGTGTAACATTTACCGCTGCTGGAGTATGAAATTGAGTCAACTCGACCCGCCCCGTAACCATCGGGAGTGCGCAGGGTTGCGATGTCGCATGAGACTGTACAATAGCGTGTGTATTTGGTTCCCAACCCAAAGACGAGCATTTCCAGAATAGGCTTGTAAGGGGATACCATGCCACGAGCAAAACACAAACCCGCACCAACGACCGCCGACCAACCCG